>JAXDMI010000882.1:0-6222 GCA_034666145.1 Myxococcales bacterium
AGAAGCAGCGCGAGCTCTACGCGCTGTACAAGGCACACCGCGGCAACCTCGCTGCTCCTCCCGGCTACTCGAACCACCAGAGCGGCCACGCCCTCGATCTTAACACGAAGGCAGCCGGCGTGAATTCGTGGCTCGTGAAGCACGCGGCCGCCTTCGGCTTCCGCCGTACCGTCCCGTCCGAGAACTGGCACTACGAGAAGTGGTGACGACGCGACGAAGTGATCAGTGCAGGCCGGGATCGTCGTTGTCGATGAAGATCGCGCCTTCTTCGTTCGCGGCCGGACGTAGCAACGCGAGCAGCGCCTCCTTCGTCTCGGGCTTCACGTCGACGAACTCGACGCCGAGGCCCTTGAAGCCAGGCTCCTCGATGCGACGGCGCACGATGACGTCGAGCGCCATCGACGGATGACCGTTCGCGTGCACCTGCATGTGCGCTCGCGTTCCCACCGGCATCGCCGATTCGGAGCGGATCGCCATTCCGGTCTCGGACACGTCGCGCGTGCTGAGGCGCCGGCCATCGACGATCACCTCGAGCGCCAGCTTGAAGCGCTCCGAGGAGCGCCGCACCTTGTCCGTCGCGCGTGAAGACGCGATGCCGGCGCGCTCACGAATCTTCAGCTCGTAGACGTACTTCTCCCAGGCCTTCGCCTCTTGCACCGGCCCCCAGAACTGAACGCCCGCGCCCGGAATGCTGGAGCCGGCGCCCGGCGGTACGACGTGCACGACCATCGCGTGAGCGGAGACGAGCTCGCCTCCCGGCATCACGAACGCGACGCGCACCAGCTGTCGCAACGCCGGCGGCGCGTCGGTGCGCAGGAACGCGCCACGAAAGCTCACGTCGTTCGTCATGAGCTCGACGTTGTCGCCGCGTCGCATCACGCGCGCCACGATCCGAGCTGAAAAGCGGGGCTCTCGTCGCTTGTCTTCGTCGCTCACCGTCCTCGAAGGCTACGCACGGCGCGCGCCGAGGGGAAGACTCCTTGCCGCACTTGCTGCCGGCTAGGTGTTTTCCGTGAGCCCATGGTGCAGACGAGCTCAGTGCGGTAGACCCGTTGGCGCATGCCCGCACCGCCGTCGAAGAAGATCGTCGAGACGCCCCTGGCCAAGGCCGCTTCCGCCCTCGAAGGCGAGCTCCTCGAGTACGAGAGGTTCGTCGCGGAGGTGAAGAGGATGAGCCTCAACACCGAGAAGTCGATGCATCGCGCGAAGGATCTGCTCGAACACTGCGCGGCCGGCGAGCAGCGCATGGCCGAACGACTCCAGGCCTTCGCGGCCGCCATGCAGAGCGTCCAGGTGCGCCAGCAGACCTGCATCTCCGAGGCGGTGGAGGCCGCGGAGAAGATCCAGCAGCGTATCCAGAAGCGCTCGGCGCTCCTCGAGCGCTTCTCCGCGCTCGGCGAGCGCGCGCGCTCGCTGAACGAGCCGGTCGCGGCACTCGAGGCGAAGCAAGACGGCGCGAACGCGCAGGACCTCCTGAAGACGCTGACCGAGGTCGCCGAGCGGACCGAGTCGGTCGTCGCCGAGGCCGAGACGCTGGGCGCGGACGCCGTCGCCGACGACTGGCAGGACATCGCGCGCGAGGCCACCACGCTGAAGCAACAGCTGCAGTCTGCACGCAACAAGATCCTCGTCGCTCAGCGCGACGTCGCCGGCCGTACACCCAGCTGATCAGAAGGCCCTCGCCCCTGAGTCACGTCGCGCTGCCGTACAGGGACTCGGCGATCTTGAACGTGAGGGTCTCGAGCTCCTGGTAGCTCGAACGGATCATCGTGAGGTCGCTGTTGGCTTCGAGCAACGTGCGCAGGCGCTTGCAGCTCTCGCGCGCGTTCTCGATCATCACGCCGTCGACGAGGTCCTGGTAGCCCTCGAGCGCGGCCTCGGTGGTGTAGAGGAGCGTCTCCGCCTGGTTCTTCACCTCGGCGAGCTCCTTGCGCACGGCGTCCGCCGCCTGATGACGCTCGCCCTCGGTGATGATGCGCTCGATCTGATCCTTCGACAGACCGCTCGTCGGCGTGACGTTCATCTGCTGCGACTTGCCCGAGCCGAGGTCCTTCGCGTCGATGCTCACGACGCCGTTCGCGTCGATGCGGAAGGTGACCTGGATCTTCGGAACGCCGCGCGGTGCCGGCGGAATGCCGGTGAGCTCGAACCGCGCGAGGCTCGCGTTGTCCGCAGCCATCGGGCGCTCGCCCTGCAGGATGTGGATCGGCACGAAGTTCTGGTTGTCGACCGAGGTGGTGAAGATCTCGCTTCGCTCGGTGGGGATCGTCGTGTTGCGCGGGATGAGCACCGTGAACACGCCGCCGCCTGTCTCGACGCCCATCGAGAGCGGCGTGACGTCGAGCAGCAGCATCTCGACGTTCGAGTCGGCCTCGAGCGCTGCGCCCTGGAGCGCGGCGCCGGCGGCGACGACCTCGTCGGGGTTGACGCCCTTGTTCGGCTCGCGACCGAAGAACTCTTTGACCGCCTTCTGCACCGACGGCATGCGCGTCATGCCGCCGACGAGCACCACGGACTGGATGTCCGACGGCGAGAGCTTCGCATCGCGAAGGCATGCGCGGCACGGCTCGAGGCTGCGCTCGACGAGCTCCATCGTGAGGAGCTCGAGCTCGGCGCGCTTCATCGTCTTCTGGACGTGGAGGGGCTCGCCCTTCGAGTTGGTGGCGATGAACGGAAGATTGAGCTCGGTCTCGAGTGACGACGAGAGCTCGTGCTTCGCCTTCTCCGCGGCCTCCTTGAGGCGCTGCAGGGCCATGCGGTCCTTGCGGAGATCGACGTTGTTCTCCTTCTGGAACGACTCGGCGATGGCATCGACGATGCGGAGGTCGAAGTCCTCGCCGCCGAGATACGTGTCGCCGTTGGTCGCCTTGACGGAGAAGACGCCCTCCTGGATCTCCAGGATCGAAATATCGAACGTGCCTCCGCCGAGGTCGTAGACCGCGATGCGCTCTGCCTGCTTCTTGTCGAGGCCGTAGGCGATGGCGGCGGCGGTGGGCTCGTTGATGATCCTTCGGACGTTGAGGCCGGCGATCTTGCCGGCGTCGCGCGTCGCTTGGCGCTGCGCGTCGTCGAAGTACGCGGGGACGGTGACCACCGCGTCGCCGACGGACTCGCCGAGGTAGGCCTCCGCGATCTCCTTCATGCGCACGAGGATCATCGCGCTGACCTCGGGCGGGGACATGTCCTTGCCCGCGACCGAGACCCACGCGTCACCGTTCGGGGCTTCGATGACCTTGAACGGGCTCCGATCGAGCTGGTGCTTCACCTCGTCGGACTTGTACTTCCGTCCGATGAGGCGCTTGACGGCGTAGACCGTGTTCGTCGCGTTGGTGACTGCCTGGCGCTTCGCGGACTGCCCGACCAGACGCTCACCACTCGCGGTGAACGCCACGATCGAGGGCGTCGTACGCGCACCTTCGGCGTTGGGGATGATCTTGACGTCGATCTTCCCGGTCGGACTCTGTTCGACGATGGCGACGCAAGAGTTCGTCGTCCCGAGGTCGATGCCGATGACTTTCGTCATGATCGACTCATACCCGCCCCTTCGCGATCACGCCTCTGTCTCCTTCTTTCCGTCTTCATCCCCGCCTGCGCCTGCGCCGTCCGACTTCGGTTTTGCGACGACGACCATCGCTGCGCGAACGAGCCGGTCACCCTGAAGGTAACCGGGCTGGACCTCGGCGACCACCGTTCCCGGTGGGTGCTCGTCGGTCTCCACCTGCTGGATGGCCTCGTGGAGGCCGGGATCGAACTGCTGGCCGATGGTCGGAACCTTGGTAATCCCCGAGCGACCCAGGGTGTCGGTGAACTGGCGGAGCACCATCTTGAGGCCGTCCGAGACGGGCTTGACCTCGGTGGCGCGCTCGGCGCTCGTCATGGCGCGTTCGAGGTTGTCGAACACGGGGAGCAAGTCCTTGAGCAGCTCTTCGCGGCCGGCCTTGCGCGTGTCCTCGAGCTCCTTCCGCGATCGCTTGCGGAAGTTGTCGAAGTCGGCTGCGGAGCGCATCCACTGCTCTTTGAATCGCTGCGCTTCTGCTTTCGCATCGGCGACGGGATCCGTCGTGGCTTGCCCAGGCTGAGGCGCATCTTGGGAAGACGGCGCGGCTCCGCTCGCCGGTCCTGCCGTTTCCGGTTCTGCCTCGACGCCGTTCTTGTCGTTGGGTTCGGGGGACATCCGACGAACGACTATACCCGAATCAGCGCATCAGGAAGCGAACCAGGAGGATTCTGCATTGCGTCGTGCCGTCACGTGACCGCCGCGTCTGGCGGCGAGCCTCCGGGTTCGCTAAGCGGTGGGGTGATGGAGTCTTTGCCGGAGCTCAATCCGCCGCAGGCGGATGCGGTCGCCCACGTGCAAGGCCCGCTTCTCGTGTTCGCGGGTGCCGGGAGCGGCAAGACCCGGGTGATCACCTATCGCATCGCGAATTTGGTCGCACGGGAGCGTGTCGCGCCCTGGCGGATTCTTGCTGTAACGTTCACGAACAAGGCCGCGGGCGAGATGCGGAACCGCCTCGAGCGGCCGGACATGCTGGGCCCGGTCGCGCGTGACCTCTGGGTCGGAACCTTCCACGCCACCTGCGCCAAGTTCCTGCGGCTCTTCCCGGAGGCCATCGACCGGACGAAGAGCTTCGTGATCTACGACACCACCGACCAGAAGGCGGTGATGACGCGAGCCCTCCGCGAGCTCGACCTCGACGACCGCCGCTACCCGCCGAAGCAGGTGCTCGCCCGGGTCCACAAGGAGAAGCAGGAAGGGCGCGGCCCCGAGGACATGAACCTCGACAGCTTCATGGATGACGTCCTCAAGAAGGCGTACGTCAAGTACGAGCAGGCCCTGCGCGCCGCGAACGCCCTCGATTTCGAGGACCTCATCCTCGGCGTCGTGCGCATCCTCGAGGCGCCCGCCGACGGCTCGATCGGCATCGAGGTGCTCCGTGCGAAGGAGGCCCTGCAGAAGAAGTTCGACTACATCCTGGTCGACGAGTTCCAGGACACGAACCAGATCCAGTCGCGCCTGATCAAGGCGCTCGCCGCCCGCACGCGGAACGTGTGCGTCGTCGGCGACGACGACCAGTCGATCTACCGGTGGCGCGGGGCCGACGTCCGCAACATCCGCGGCTTCCGCAAGGACTACCCCGACGCGAAGGTCGTGAAGCTCGAGCAGAACTACCGCTCCACGAAGCGCATCGTCTCGGCCGCGCTCGCCGTGATCGCGCCTTCGCCGACGCGCGAGCCCAAGGAGCTTTGGACCGACAACGACGACGGCTCACCGATCCGCGTCGTGGCCTGCGCCGACGAGCGCGACGAGGCGGCCTGCGTGGTGCGCACCATCAAGGACGCACGCGACGCAGGGATCAGCCCGAAGGACGTCGCCGTCTTCTATCGCGTGCACGCTCAGTCGCGCGTCCTCGAAGAGGCCCTCCGCGCCGTCGACATGCCGTACCAGATCATCGGCGGCACCAAGTTCTACGAGCGCGCCGAGATCAAGGACGCCATCGCGTACTTGCGTGTACTCTGCAATCCTCGCAGCGACGTCGACATGCGGCGCATCATCAACACGCCGCAGCGAGGCATCGGCACCACCACCGTGGACCGCGTCTCCGCGTATGCCAGCACGCAGCGGCTGTCGCTGTTCGAGACGCTGGAGCGGCTCGAGGACTTCTCCGAGGACCTCGGCACCGCCGCCAAGAAGCGGCTCGGGCAGTTTCGCGAGCTGCTCCGCGCCCTCGTGACCGAGAGCAAGGAGCGCCCGCCCGCCGACGTGCTCCGCATGGTGCTCGCGAAGAGCGGCTACAAGACCGCGCTCGAGGCCGAGGACACCGCCGAGGCGGAGGGTCGCCTCGAGAACCTCGCAGAGCTCGAGGGGTCGATGCACGACTACGCCATCGAGGCGGAGGCGCGCGGCGAGCAGCCTTCGCTCGACGGCTTCCTCGAGCGCGTCTCGCTCCAGGCCGACACGGACAACATGGACAAGGAGGGCGCGCCACGTGAGCGCGTGACCTTGATGACCGTGCACGGCGCGAAGGGCCTCGAGTTCGATCTCGTGATGCTCACCGGCATGGAGGAGGACATGTTCCCCTACCAGAACAGCCAGGAGCGGAAGTCCTCCGAGGAGATGGAAGAGGAACGGCGCCTCGCGTACGTCGCGGTGACGCGCGCGCGAAAGCATCTCGTCGTCACGCACACGCGGCAGCGCCAGATCTTCGGCATCACGAGGCTCGG
>JAXDMI010000883.1:0-3907 GCA_034666145.1 Myxococcales bacterium
CGACGCGGTGACCTCGAGCGGCGTCTCCTTGGGATGACCATGGTTCCACGCGTTCGCGAAGAGGTTGTGCAGCGCACGGCCGAGGAGCGGTGCGTCGATCTTCACGCGCGCCGTCTCGGCACCGGGCGCCACCGTCAGCTCGATGGGACCCTGGTTTTCTGCGGCAATCCGTGTGCGCAGCCAGGGCAGCACGTCGATCGCCTCGACGTGGACGTCGGCGAGGCCGGCACGTGCCGACGCCAGGAGATCGCCGAGGATGGCGTCGATCTCGACGAGCTGTCGCTCGACGTCGTCGAGCGCGGCCGAGGGATCGGGACGCTCGCGCGCGATCTCCACGGCAATGCGCGCGCGTCCCAGCGGCGATCGCAGCTCGTGACTGATCGCGGCGAGGAGCTCGCGTTGCTCGAGGACGACGCGCGCGATCCGATCCGCCATGCCGTCGAACGCGACACCCACGTCGCGCACCTCTTCGGCGATCCAGCGGCGCGGCAAGCGGTCGATACCGGTGCGCGCAGTGAGATCGCCGGAGCCGAAACGCTCCGCGGTCTGCGCGAGATGCTCGAGCGGTCGCGCGAGCCGCTTCGACACGCGACCCGCCGCGATGCCGAGCACGAGGAGCGCCGCGCCGAGCGCGACACCGACACGCCAGGCCTGTGGCGCAGGCGACCCCGTGCGCAGCTCGAGGGCCCCGACGACGGTGCCGCCCTTCATCACCGGGACGTAGGCGACGCCGTCCTCGAAGATCATCCCGGTACCGCCACGGGGCTGGCGACCCGTGAAAAGCGAGGGATCGCGACGCACGCGCATGTCGAGGCCGGTCGACTCACGGAGCTCCGCGACGTACTTCTCGGTGGCCTCGGGGTCGTCCCAGCTCCTCGCGAGCCGCCGTTGCACATGCCTCGAGACGACGCGCGTCGGCGTGTCGTTGTCGCTCGCAGTGAGCACGGTGGTGAGGATGCTCGCGCCGATCGCGAGGATGATGGCCCCCAGGAACCAGAGGAGGAGGCGCGCCTGCAGGCGTCGCAAGCGCCGACCGCGGAACGACGGCCGCCAGAGCCCCGCCGGGAACGATCCCCGCGAGCGCCTCGTCACGCGGGCCTCGACAGCACGTAGCCGACGCCGCGCACCGTCTTGATGAGGCGCGGCTCCTTCGGATCCTCCTCGAGCTTCTGGCGGAGGCGGCTCACGTGCACGTCGAGCGAGCGATCGACGCTGGGATCATAGGCGGGCCCCTTGCCCTTCGCGACCTGCGCGGGCTCACGGACCTCCACGGCGAGCTCTTCGCGCGTGACCGTCTCGCCGGCGCGGCGCGCGAGCACGACGAGGATGCGATACTCGAACGACGTCAGCGTGATCTCGACGCCGTCCTTCTTCACGACGCGCGCGCCGTGATCGATCTCGAGCGGGCCGACGACGAGCTTCTCGCGCGCCGAAGCCAGCTTTACGCTGTCGTCGGCGTTGGGACGCGCGCGACGAAGCACCGCGCGGACGCGCGCCAGGAGCTCGCGCGGATTGAACGGCTTCGGCACGTAGTCGTCGGCGCCGATCTCCAGACCGACGATGCGATCGGCGTCATCGCCGCGCGCGGTGAGCATGACCACCGGCACGTCGTGCGCGGCGCGGATCTGCCGGCACACCTCGAACCCGTCGATGCCGGGGAGCATCACGTCGAGGAGCACGACGTCGTACGTCGCGTCGGCGAGCGCCTTCAGGCCACGCGGTCCGTCCTCGACGTGCGTGAGCGAAACGTCATGATTTCCGAGGTAGTCGGTGAGCAGGCGCGCGAGATCACGATCGTCGTCGACGAGGAGCGCGCGGATCATCGCTCAGGGCTCATCGCTCAGGAAGGCCCGTACGCGCTGAGCGCCGCCTTCAGATGATTGCGCGCGCGCAGGCTGTACGGCCCGTCGGGATGCGTGAGCACCCACGAGCGGAACGACTCGATCGATTGCTCGAGACGGTTCGCGCGGTAGTAGGCAACGCCGAGCGCGTAGCTCGTCGGGTACGTCGGATCGAGCTCGCCGAGGCGGCGGATCTTCTCGATGCGCCACTGCTCGATGTCGAGCTGCTCGAGCGCGTCGTACTTCCGGCACTCGTCGGCGTTCGCCGCGCGGCGCCGCATCGACTGGTAAGCGAGGCGCTGAGGCTCCGAGGCATGGGGATGCGTCAGGTAGAACGTGTAGAGCGCACGCTGTTCGTCGATGCCGAGCGCGAGCGCGCGCAGCCGGTCGGCGCCGATCTGGGCGTTCCACACCAGCTTGTAGGCGGCCCGGAGAGCGGGTTCGTCGAGGAGCACCTTGCCGTTGCGGATCCATCCCGCGGCCGCGATGTGATCGAGGAAGGGCCCCGCGAGCTCCTCGAGCTCCAGGCTCGGCTTGCCGGTGGCCTCGAAGCGCTCCACCTCGGCGAGGAACGACTCGAGCTGGAGGGCTCGGAGCGTGCGCAGCCCCTCGACGGCGCGGTCGCCGTCGGCAGCGACGGTGACGAACGCGCTCTCGAGCGCGGTGCGCGCGACGCCGACCTCCTCTGGGGCGGCGCCGGAGACCTGCGCCACGTTGAGCGCGCGGAATGTCGTGCCCACGAGGAGGATGTCGCTCTCGAGCCGCTTGGCGCGCGCCGCCTCCGCGCGGCGGATGTCGTCCTTGCGTTGCGCCTCGAGCGCGACGCCGTCGATCTGCGGGAGGGGCACGTCCTCGGGCGGAACCGAGCGCGGCATCATGAGCAGCATCGCGAGGGCGGCGACGGTGATCGGGATGAGCGCCAGCCAGCGCGCGCTCTTCGTGCCCGGTGTCGCTTGCTTGCCTGCGCCCGCGGCGCTCGCACGCGCCTCGGCGAGCGCGCGCTCCACGCTCGGCGGCAACGCCTGCTCTTTGCGGTTGCTTTCGTTGTCGTCGGACGCCACGGGAGAATGGTAGCATCGGGGACGATTCGTCGTCCGGGCTCGCGCTCGGACCGAGGAGACCGCCGGTGATCGAGCAGCGACGCTACGCCCGTGCCCCCATCAACAGCCCCGCGTCGTTCTCCGTCAAAGGGAAGACCGACAAGACCGAGGGCCTCGCCAAGGACATCTCCGTCGGCGGGATGTTCATCGAGACCACGGCTCCGGCGGGCTTCGGCGCCGACGTGATCGTGCATCTGACGCTCCGCGCCCCAGGTGCGTCGCCCGAGATGGTGGCTCTGCCCGGCGTCGTGCGCTGGGTGCGCGACGGCGGCATGGGCGTGCAGTTTGGCCTGCTCGGCGCGGTCGAGACGCACATCATCACCGAGATCGGCCGCAAGCACGCCGAGTCGGCCTCAGGTGGTTCCTCAGGTGGTTCTGGCGGTCAGACCTCGAGGTAGTAGCGCGCGGCGAGCGACACGGCGACGTGCACCGCGTGCGCCGCCATCCCGGGACCGACCGAGCGCGTGCGCGCGTAGAGTACGCCCGTGACGATGCCGAGCACGAAGATCGGCACGAGTGACATCGGCGCGCGCACCGACGCGAAGGCCAGCGCGGCCAAGAGCGGCGCGAGCCAGCGCCGGGCAGTCGGCAGCTCGCCTTCGATTGTATTCTGCAACCACCCCCGGAAGAAGATCTCCTCCGCGATCGGCGCGAGCACGACGGTCACCGCGGCGATGACGAGGCGAACGTCGCCGTCGGTGGCGCCCGCCGGGACCTCGACACCGACCTTGCGCAGGAACGCGCGATAACCCACGGCGAAGGCGCCCGAAGCGACGCCGCCGAGCACGGCCACGAAGAGCCAGAGCGGCGCGCGCGCCGGGAGCGCCAGCATGCGTGGCAGCCCGCGACGTCCGTGCACCGTGAGCGCGAGGAGCGCCAACGCCGCGACGACGTACGCGAGCGCGGCCTGGATGTGCTCGTCGATCGGCGCGAACGCCAGCGCGCGCCGTCCCAGCGTCTGCGCGG
>JAXDMI010000884.1:0-11020 GCA_034666145.1 Myxococcales bacterium
AGGTCTTCTCGAACGCGAGCACGGTCCCCTGCCGAGCGACTGCGCCGGCGAGCGCACGCAGCGCGGTCTGCTTCGCATCGACCGCGCTCATACCGTGCGCCTGGAAGCTCGCCGCCATGGCGTCGACCCGCTGCGCCACCTCGGGACGGAGACCCGACACGTTCCAGCTCACCGCTGCCGTTGCGCGCTTTCCGTAGTTGGAGAGGAGCGTCGCGAAGATGGTCAGCCCGAACGAGCCGCCGATCTGGCGCACGAACGAGTTGAGGCCCGCGGCGTCTGCCAGCTGCGGCCGCGGAATGAACGTGAGCGCCGCCGTGGTCAGCGGGATGAACAGACATGCGAATCCGACGCCCGTGACGAGCAGCGGGATGATGATGTCCGTCGAGGAGCTGAGCAGCGTGATGTGACTGAGCTGGTACGAGCCGACCGCGAAGAAGAGGCCGCCGATCGCGACGACGATGGCGGGCGGCACGAGGTTGTAGATGCGTCCGATGATCGGCGTGACCACCATCATCGCCAGGGTCCGCGGCATCAGCGTGGTGCCCGACTGCGTCGCGTCGAAGCCGAGGAGCTCCTGCATGAACACGGGCAGGAGGAACATGCTGCCCATCAGCATCGCGAACATGACGCCGCCGATGGCGGTGCCGGAGGCGAACGTCTTGTCGCGGAAGAGCCGGAGATTCACGACCGGCGCCTCGGCGGTGAGCTCACGGATGATGAACGCGCCGAGCGAGACCACGGCGAGCGCCGTGAGCCCGGTGATCACCGGCGAGTCGAACCAGTCGTCGCGCGGCCCCTCTTCGAGCACGTACTGCAGGGTCGAGACGCCGATGCACATCAGCACGATGCCGGCGATGTCGAGGTGCTTGCGCTGCTGGGCGGCGCGCTCGCGATTCGCACGGAGGACGTCCGGCGGCTCGATGACGTAGCGCCACGTCATGAACGTGCCGACCACGCCGATCGGGACGTTGATGTAGAAGATCCACTGCCAGCTGTAGTTGTCGACGATGTATCCGCCGAGCGTCGGACCGACGGCGGGTCCGACCATGATGACCATGGCGAACATCGCCATCGCCATGCCCTGCTCCTTGGGCGGGAACGTCTGGCGGAGGATCGCTTGCTGCGTTGGCTGCAGAGCGCCGGCGCCGAAGCCCTGGATGGCGCGGAAGAACACCAGCGTCGGCAGCGAGCTCGCGAGACCGCAGAGCGCCGAGCCGAGGACGAAGAGCACGAGGCTCGCGAGGTACACGCGCTTCTGCCCGAAGAACGTGCCGAGGAAGCCGGTGAGCGGCATCACGAGGACGGTGGCGATGATGTACGCGGTGGAGACCCACGTGATCTCCTCGATGGTCGCGCCGACCGCGCCGCGGATCTGCGGCAGCGCGACGTTCACGATCGACGAGTCGATCGAGGCCATGAGCGAGCCGAACGCGATCGAGACCGTGACCAGCCACTTGTTGACGGGAGCAGGCGTCGCCGCCGCGGGCGCGTCGAACGTCGGTGCTGCGGCGGTCATCGTGACGTGCCTTTCAAGAAGAGCTCGATCACGCGCTTGGTCTCGCCGGCGAGCGGCTTCGGTAGATCGGCGCGAGCGATGAGGACGGCGCGGATGGCGGCGGTCAAGAACAGCGGCGCGAGCTCCGCGGCGTCGGCGCGCAGCTTCTTCTCTTTGATGCCGGCACGAACGACGCGTTCTGCGCGAACCGTCAGCTGCTCCATCGAGTTGTGCGCGTCGCCCGCCTTTTGCGCCGGCGGCTTGTAGCCGTCGAGCGCCAGCCGAAGGAATGCACGGCGCGTGTCGAAGTACGAGAAGACGGTACTGACATGCGCCTCGAGCTGCGCATCGAAACCCCTGCCCGCGGCCTTCTTCGTCGCCGCATCGAGCGTCTCGTAGAGCTCCTCACGACGGCGGGAAAACAGCTCGGCGAAGAGCTCGCTGCGATCCTCGAAGTGGTTGTAGATCGTGCCGACCGCGACGCCCGCTCGCTTCGCGACCGCCTGCAGATTCGTGTTCGGCACTCCGACGTCGGCGGCGAGCTCCTCGGCGGCGTCGAGGATCGCTCCTGTGACGGTCGCCTTGAATCGTGCGCGCAACGAGTGAGCCGACATGCAACGGGATGAATCTTAATTCATTTCGTGTATAGTGTCTACCCGGACCCATCATGCGCTGTTCATCTGCTCTTCGCGCTGCCGCAGCGGCGCTCTTCGTTCTCTCGCTCGAATCGGTGGCCTCCCAGGCGCTCGCGCAGGACACGCCGGCTACACCGGCTACGACCGCTGCGCGTCGCATGCGCCTCGACGAATGCGTCGATCTCGCGCTCCGGAACAACGTCGAGGTCCAGTCGGCCGCCGACGACGTCGCCGCCAGCGAGGCACAGCGCGCCGGCTCGCGCGGGCTGATCGGGCCGAAGATCCGCGTCGACGCGTATGCCCACGAGTGGAACTCGCCGTTCAACATCCCGTTCGGGGGCGCGTCTTTTCCCGTCCGCGATCAGTTCGAGTGGAATGCGACGGTGTCGGCGATTCAGCCGGTCAGCGGGCTCTTCGCGATCTTCGACGCGTACAAGATCCGGAACCTCGGCGTCGACATCGCCAACATCCGCCGCGAGGTGACGCGCCGTGATACGGCGTATCGCGTCGTCGAGAGCTACTACCATCTGGTCCAGGGCCAGCGCCTCGTCGAGGTGGCGGCGGCTTCGGTCGAGCAGCTCCAGGCGCAGCTGAAGCAGTCGAACTCGTTCCACAACAACGGCGTCGTCAGTCAAGACGACGTCCTCCGCGCGCAGCTCGCCGTCGCCAATGCGCAGCAGCGGCTCATCCAGATGCGCGCCCGGGTCTCGCTCGAGCAGGCAAGGCTCGCGGTGCTCGTGGGCGAGCCGGACGTGACCATCGATCCGCAGCCCATCGGCGCAGACGCGCCGGCGCAGCGTGATGCGATGACGCTCGATCAAGCGCAGAAGAACGCCGACGCGCAGCGCATCGAGCTCGTCGAGGTCGACAAGCGCATCGAGCAAGCCGACAAAGAGGTGAAGGTCGCGTACCTCAAGCTCGCGCCGCAGGTGAGCATCGTGGGCGCGTACATCCACAACGAAGGCTCGCAGTTCGCGCAGACGAACTCGGCGTACGTCGGCGCGCAGGCGAGCTGGGATGTCTGGGACTGGGGAACGACGACGAGCGGCATCAGCGAGGCGAAGGCACGCGCGCATCAGGCGTCGCTCGGGCGCACGAAGATCTCCGATCAGATCCGCCTCGAGGTGCGCCGCGCGTATCTCGAGCTCACTGCAGCATCCGAGGCCATGGTGGTGGCGCAGGCCTCGGTGGCCTCTGCGGAGGAGAACTTCCGGCTCGTGCGAAAGCGCTACGACGCGAGCGCAGCGACGTCGTTCGACGTCATCGACGCCGAAGGGTTGCTCACGCAGTCACGCGGGCAGATGCAGACGGCGCTCTACGATCAGCTGGTCGCGCGCGCAGCGCTGCGCCGCGCGATGGGCACGACGGCGGACAAGCTCGCGCGCGAATAGACGCTTCGGCTGTTTCGGGCCCGCCAGGCTCTCGCCGAAGCGAGATCCACGAGTCGAGCCGGCGGGCCTCCACGTGATCGAACCGATCACCCGCGTATCCCCCAAGATCACGCATTTTTGGCGGCGATCTGGCGACTCCTACATTGGCACCAATGTGGCTAGACGGGGTTCCGTACTCGGAAGGATCCCCCATGCGCAAGCTCGCCTGCCTCGCTTCGTTCTCGCTCGTCGTCGCCGCCGTCGGCTCCATCGCCGCGTGCGCTTCCGTCCAAGACGACGTCGGCGCTTCGTCCGCGGATGCCCTCACGACGCTCACCGTCGCGCAGTGCAAGACACCCGCGGTCCATACCGCGCCGAAGACCGACTCGTCCGGCGCTACCATCGCCGGGAGCGCGCATACGACGCTCGCCGGTTGCATCGTCGGCGCACAAGGCGAGACGGGCGACGCGGTCCTCACGAGGCTCACCACGCTCCTTGCCGACACGGGAAAGCTCGGCACCGTCAAGGATGCACAGGGCGCGAAGGTCTTCTCGCAATTCACGCCGGGCACGCGACACGGATCGCTCACGTCCTCGGTCACCCAGGACTTCGACGTCGTGCTCGCGCTCGATCACGCTCCGTTCACGCGACTGCACACTGCGCAGAGCAGGCCCGCGGGCGCTCCGTACTCGCTGTCGATCGTCAACTCCACGCCGCTCGCGGCAAACGTCGCGTTCTTCACCGTCACGGTCGTGAATCCGGGTGAGTTCTCACTCACGCTGCAGGGCAAAGCCGCCGCGAACGGGATCACCATCACCGGCGCGAGCGACATCGTGCTCCAACAACAGCAAGACCAAGCAGCGTCGGCATCGGTCCTCGTCACCGACGTCTTCCGCTGGCTGACCACCGAGCTCGCGAAGACGGCACCGCCGCCCCATCCCGTGACGCCGTCGAGCGACGGTGGGGGATCGGACGGATCGGCATCGCCCGACGGCGGCTCTTCATCCGACGCAAGCGCGTCCGACGGCGGCGGCGAAGCCTCGGTGAGCGACGCTTCACCGGAGTGATCGGTCGGCGCGAGTCGGCGCGGCGCGACGACCCATTGCACCAGGGGTGGGCCGTTGTTACCCGACACGAACCCCCATGAGCGATTGGCCCGAGCTCCCGGTCAGCAGCTGGCGCGACACCTACGCGACGCTGCTCCTCTACACGCAGATCATCGGCAAGATCCGCCTCGCGTTGACTCCTCGCACCAACGAGTGGTGGAACGTCCCGCTCTACGTGACGCCGCGCGGGCTCACGACGTCAGCGATGCCGTATCGCGATCGCACGTTGTCGATCGACCTCGACTTCGTCGATCACCGGGTCGTCATCCAGGACTCCGAAGGGCACGTCCGCACGCTCCCGCTCGTGCCGCGACCCGTGTGCGACTTCTACACGGCGCTCTTCGACGAGCTGAGAGCGATCGACGTCCACGTCTCGATCGACACGAAGCCCCAGGAGTGCCCGGTCACCACGCCGCTCATCGATGACACCGAGCACGCGGCCTACGACCGCGATCAGGTGCACCGCTTCTTCCAGGTGCTGCGGCGCATCGAGCCCGTGTTCTGGAGCTTCCGCGCGGGCTTCCGCGGCAAGTGCAGCCCGGTGCATTTCTTCTGGGGCGCATTCGATCTCGCGGTCTCGCGCTTCAACGGCAAGCGCGCGCCGGAGCGCAAAGGACTGGTCGAGCGCATCGCATACGACGAAGAGGTCTGCTCGCTCGGCTTCTGGCCCGGCGACCCGTGGAGCGGCTCGATCGAACCCGCGTTCTATTCGTACACGGTGCCGGAGCCGCCTGGTTTCGCCGCGCAACGCCTTCGACCGGATGGCGCGTTCTACAGCGATCAGCTCAAGGAATACCTGCTGCCGTACGACGTCGTTCGTCGCTCGAAGGATCCCGCGAAGGCCATCCTCGAGTTCGCGCAGAGCACCTACGACGCAGGCTCGACGCTCGCGAAGTGGAACCGCGAGGCCCTCGCGTACCCGTAGACTCCGTCGATGCCGACCATCCTCGCGATCTCCGGGAGTCTGCGAACGAAGTCCTTCAACACGATGCTCCTGCACGCGGCCGTCGCGGCGACGCCGGCCACCACCACCATCGAGGTCGGCTCGATCAAGGACATCCCGCTCTACGACGGCGACGTGGAGGCGACCTCCGGTTTGCCGCCCGCGGTGCTCGCGCTGAAGGAGCGCGTCGTTGCCGCGGATGGGCTCTTGCTCGTGAGCCCCGAGTACAACAACGGCATCCCCGGCGTGTTCAAGAACGCGATCGATTGGCTGTCGCGTCCTGCCGCCGACATTCCGCGCGTCTTCGGCGATCGTGCAGTGGGCGTGATCGGTGCGACGCCCGGACGCGGCGGTACGGCGATGGCGCAAGCGGGCTGGCTCCCGGTGCTGCGAACGCTCGGAACGCAGCTCTACACCGGCGGTCGCTTGCAGGTCGCCGGCGCAGGCAAGGTGTTCGACGCGAACGGCGCGCTCGTCGACGACACCGTCCGCGGTCTGCTCGAGACGTACATGAAAGGCTTCGCACGCTTCATAGCGCGACCGCGCGGCTAGACATGGCGTCGCGTGCGATCCGCCGTGCGCACGAAATGCGGTCGGCATCTCGCAAAGGACTAGCTACGCAGCGTCGCCGACTCACATTCGCTCGCCATGACACGAGCACTCGTGACGGGAGCTACGGGTTTCCTAGGCGCCAGCGTCGCACGTGTCCTGCTCGAGCGCGGCCGCGACGTCCGGCTTCTCGTGAGGCCGACCTCGGATTGCAGCAACATCGCCGGCCTCGACGTGGAGATTCACGTCGGTGATCTGCGTGACGCCGCCGCGGTGTCCGCCGCAGTTGCACGATGCGGCGAGGTCTACCACGTGGGCGCCGAGTACAGCTTCTGGTCCGAGCACGCCACGCCGATGTACGAGAGCAACGTCGGCGGGACCGCGAACGTCATGGAGGCGTGCCTCGAGCACGACGTCGAGCGCGTCGTCTACACCTCGACGGTAGGCACCATCGGGCTCGGTGCCGTAGGGCCGATGGGCGCATGCGACGAACGAAGCCCGATGGCCCCCGGTCAGATCTCGGGCCACTACAAGCGCTCCAAGCTCGAGGCGGAGGAGACGGCGCTGGCCTACGTCTCGCAAGGGTTGCCGCTCGTGGTGGTCAATCCGAGCGCGCCAATGGGTCCTTGGGATCGCAAGCCGACACCTACCGGCCAGATCATCGTCGACTTCATGCGCGGTCATATGCCTGCGTACGTCGATACGGGGCTGAACGTCGTTCACGCCCGTGACGTGGCGATCGGCCACGTCCTCGCAGCCGAGCGTGGCCGAGTGGGTGAGCGCTACATCCTCGGCAATCGAAACATGAGCCTCGCCGACATCCTCGGCACGCTTGGCAAGCTCACGGGGCGCGCCGCCCCGAAGATTCGCATTCCGCACGGAGTCGCATGGCTGGCCGCGGCCGTCAGCACCACGATTGCAGACCGCTTCACGCGGCGGCCTCCAGGCATCGCAATCGAAGCAGTGCGAATGGCAAAATACAAAATGTATTTCAGTGCGGCGAAGGCCGTCGCTGAGCTGGGATTGCCGCAGACGGACGTCGAACGGGCATTCATCGACGCACTAGATTGGTTTTCTGCCCGCGGATATTTCGACTCCAATCGAGCCAAAACGTCGAACACCGGAGGACGAGCATGGCAATCCCGTTGAAACAAGCGATTGCCGTCGGCAAGTACATCATGAAGCAGAAGCTCCGGCGGACGAAGCGCTTCCCGCTCGTCACCATGCTCGAGCCGCTTTTTCGTTGCAACCTGGAGTGCGTGGGCTGCGGCAAGATTCAGTATCCCGAGGAGATCCTCAAGAAGACCCTCACCCCGGAGCAATGCTTCGCTGCGGTCGAGGAGTGCGGCGCACCGGTCGTGACGGTCGCAGGCGGCGAGCCGCTCATCCATCCTCGCATCGGGGAGATCGTGAGCGGCCTCGTCAGGCGCAACAAGTTCGTCTACCTGTGCACGAACGCCCTGCTCTTACGGCGAAAGCTCTTCTTGTTCGAGCCGAGCGACAACTTGACGCTCAGCATCCACCTCGACGGCATCGAACGGCATCACGATGCGTGCGTGAATCGCGTCGGAACCTACGACGCCGCGGTGGCATCGATCAAGGAGGCCAAGCGACTCGGCTTCCGCGTCACGACGAACACCACGGTCTTCGAGGGACATCCGCCCGAGGACCTCCATCGATTCTTCGACGACATGATGAAGCTCGGTGTCGACGGCTTGATGATCTCGCCGGGCTACAGCTACGAGAAGGCGCCGGTGCAAGACAAGTTCCTCAAGAGGAAGCAGACGAAGGAGCTGTTCCGGAAAGTGCTGGAGCCCGCCAAGCAGCACAAATGGGTATTCAACCAATCGCCGTTCTATCTCGATTTCCTGAAAGGAGAGCGCGAGTACGAATGCACACCGTGGGGTAATCCCAACTACACGATCTTCGGATGGCAGCGCCCCTGTTACCTCCTCAGCGAAGGGGGTTATGCGAGCACCTTCAAGGAGCTGATGGAGACGACGGACTGGACGAAGTACGGGCATGCCAGCGGAAACCGTAAGTGCCGCGATTGCATGGTGCATTGCGGATACGAGCCGACGGCGGTGAGCGACAGCATGTCGAGCCCCCGGAACATCGTTCGCTCCATCGCCGCGGCGATCCGCTGAGGGGTACGTCATGGCGGCCATGATCCTGGACATCCACGTTCCGACGAGCCTTCATCGGGATCGCCATCAGCCTCATCCGGTGCCAACGGAGAAGGAGCTCGTGACGCGCGCGAAGGACGCCGCGTTGCGCGCGCGCGACTTCGCCTACGCCATCCGCAAGCCGGACGGTCACTGGTGCGTGGAGCTCGAATCGAACACCACGGTCACGGCCGAGTACGTGTTCATGCGGCAGGCTCTGGGCCTCGATCTCTCGGCCAAGCGAGAGGGGCTGATCCGCTATTTCTTCCGGCATCAGAAGGCCGACGGAAGCTGGGGGCTCGCGACGAATCACCGGGGCGACGTGTCCACTACCGCGGAGACGTACCTCGCGCTGCGGATCCTCGGTGTCGGCGTCGACGATCTGCGGATGAAGGACGCCGAGCTCTTCATCCTGATGCATGGCGGCCTGGAGAAGATGCGCGTCTTCACGCGGATCAACCTGGCCATCTTCGGGCTGTTCCCGTGGGACGCCGTGCCGACCATGCTCCCGGAGCTGATCCTGTGTCCGCCCTCCAGCCCCGCGAACATCTATGCGCTGTCGAGCTGGGCGCGCGGCACGATGGTGCCGCTCCTCATCCTCTTCCACGTGAAGCCGTTGTTCGCGCTGCCCAACGGAAGACGCGCCGACAACGACTGGCTCGATCACCTCTGGGTCAACCCGAAGAACAAGCGCATTCCGTACTCGGAGCCGTTCCTCTCGATCCTGCGAGCGACGGGCGCCAGCTGGAAGGCATTCTTCGCAGCGACCGATCCGCTCCTCCGCGGCTACGAGATGCTGCGCGAACGAGGCGGCGGGCGGCTCTCCGCTCTCCGAGAGCGCGCGGTGCGACGTTGCGAGGAATGGATCATCGAGCGTCAGGAAGCAGGCGGCGACTGGGCGGGCATCTTCCCGCCGATGGTCAACGGCGTGCTCGCGCTCTACGCGAACGGCCGGAAGCCGGAGGACGACACGCTCCGGTTGGCCCTCGAGGCGATCGAGCGCTTCGGAGTCGAGGACGAAGCCGGATTCCGCGTCGAGCCCTGCCAATCACCGGTCTGGGACACGATCCTCATGATGGTCGGTCTCGTCGATGCCGGCCTCGGTGACGAGACGCTCGCGACGGCGCGCGAATGGATCACGAAGCTCCAGGTCATGTGCGATCGCGGTGACTGGAAGGTCTCGAACCCCGACGGGCGACCAGGCGGCTGGTCGTTCGAGTATTGCAACACGTGGTACCCGGACGTCGACGACACCGCGGCGATCGTCACGGGCTTCCTGAAGCACGACCCCGCGTCGGCGGACAGCGAAGCCATCCAGCGCGCTGTCTCGTGGATGGTCGGCATGCAGAACGACGACGGGGGATGGGCGGCGTTCGACAAGAACAACGACAAGATCTTCCTGAACGACATTCCGTTCTCGGACATGTCGTCGCTCTCCGACCCGAGCACGCCCGACATTGCCGGCCGCGTCCTCGAAGCGCTCGGTCTGCTCGACGATCCGCGCTATCGCGCGGTGTGCGCGCGCGGGCTCGCCTATCTGCGCGCCACGCAAGAGCCCGAAGGCTCGTGGTTCGGTCGCTGGGGCGTCAATTACGTGTATGGCACATCGAATGTGCTGTGCGCGCTCTCCCGGCAGCGCATCGACGTGAACGATCCGATGCCGTCCCGCGCCATCACGTGGCTCCGGTCGGTCCAGAATGCCGACGGCGGCTGGGGCGAGTGTCTCGAGTCGTACGGCAATCGCGCGCTCATGGGCAAGGGACGCTCCACCGCATCGCAGACGGCATGGGCGCTGATGGGCCTGCTCGCCTACGTCCCCGCGGAGGACGCGGCGATCCGGCGCGGCATCGCGTGGCTCCTCGCGCACCAGAACGCGGCGGGCTCGTGGGACGAAGCCGAGTACACGGGCACCGGCTTTCCGAATCACTTCTATCTTCGATACAACCTGTATCGGCACTACTTCCCGCTGATGGCGCTCGGTCGCTACACGGCGAGCGCGAGACCGTAGTGCGCGTCCTCGTCTGCGCTGCGACGCGCGCCGAGCACGACGCATGCAGACGCGGCATCCTCGCCTCGGCTCGTTCGGGAGACGACGAGGTGCACGAGACGCTGCTCACCGGTGTCGGTCCGTTGCGCGCAGCGAAGAGCCTCGCGATGCGGCTCGCGCGAGGTGTCCTTCCCGACCTGGTGGTCTCATCGGGATTCGCGGGCGCGCTGGGCCCGGAGCTCGCGCTGTCGTCGTGGATCACGGGAGCTCGTGTGTGCGAGTGGGACGGCGCCGCGCGAGTGCCGGTCGAAGCGGGCGCTCTCGTGTGTGCTCCCGGGCTCGTGCGTTGCGACGTCGTCTCGTCGAGCACGCTGATGTCCGCGAACCGTGCGCTGCGTCGAGGATCGCTGCCAATGGTCGCGGACATGGAATCGGCGGCGCTCGCGCGCGCGTCGGGCCAACGTGGCGTGCCCTTCGCGATCGTGCGCCTGATCAGCGATACGCCTGCGCAGCCGTTGCCGGCGTTCGTATCGTCCATCGCCTCGGCGATGGCGGCGGAGACGACGGCGTCGCGCCTCGCCTCGGCGGGTCGTGGCCTGCGTGCGGCGCTCGTCGATCCGCGCGCCGTCGTTCGGCTCGTGAAGGACAGCGCGCGATGGCTGCGTGACCTCGAAGAGGGCTGGAAGACGCTCGGCCCGTGGCCGGCTTGAGGAGGTTTGTTTCGCGCGCGAGCGCGAACGCGCCCGCGCCGACTCGTAGCCGGCGGCCGC
>JAXDMI010000885.1:0-3523 GCA_034666145.1 Myxococcales bacterium
CTTCATGCGCTCCTCGAGCGCGTCGTCGAGCTCGGCGGCGCATGCGCGCGATTCGCGGATGCGCGAGGTGGCGGCGGTATCGTCCTTGGCGGAGACCACCTCGCGGGTGGCGACGGCGCGCGCGAGACATGCTGCCTCGCCGTTGGAGAGCTTGCCTTGCTCGTGCTTGCCGGCGATCTCGCTACGGAGCTTCGCGGAATCGCCGCGTTCGGCCGCGCGATAGGCGGGGTTTCCGCAGCCGGCGACGCTGGCGATGCCGACCACGCCGATCGCGCCGAACGACGAGCACACCAGGACCCGGAACGCGCGACCACGGCTCATGTCTCTGGAGGTAGCTCGTTTTCCGACCGCAGGGAATGTCGGCGTGGTAGCTGCAGCGAACGGCATGGCGCGCATCGTCATCATCGTGAACCGCCGGGCGCGACGGCTCGCGGCCGAGACGAACGCGCGCACTTTGCTCGATGCACTGCGGGCGAGGCGCCCCGGCGCGCGCGTGGTCGAGACGCATTCCATGGCCGATCTCGACGCGGCAGCCGACGAGCTGGCCCGCGAGGTGCCCGACGCGATCGTGCTCGCTGGTGGCGACGGGTCGTACATGGCCGGGGTCACCGCGCTGGTCCGGTCCTTCGCGGCGGCGGGTCGAAGCGAAGACGCGTTGCCGCCGATCGCGCTCGCGCCCGGCGGCACCGTGAGCACCGTCGCGCGCAACTGGGGCTTTCGCGGCGGCGGTCTCTTCTCGGGCGGTGAGGACAAGGCCGCGCGCTACACGTCGCGCCTGCTCGATGCCGCCTTGCGCGGTCGCGCCACCGTCACCGAGCGTCCGACGTTGCGCGCCACCGACGAGCGCGCGTCACGTGTCGGCTTCATCGTCGGCGCGGGGCTCGTGTCGCGCTTCTTCGAGGTCTACGACGAGGAAGGCGAGCGCGGCTATCGCGGAGCAGCGAGCATCGTGGCGCGCGTGTTCGCGGGATCGTTCGCACGTGGCGTCCTCGCGCAGCGCGTGCTCACGCCGGTGCCTTGCACGATCACGGTGGACGGCGTCGTTGCTCCGTTCGATCGCACGAGCCTCGTGTGCGCGAGCGTCGTGCGCGATCTCGGGATCGGCATCCACCTCCTCTATCGCGCGGGCGAAGAGCAGGATCGCTTCCACGTCGTGGCGACGCCGCTCGGGCCTTCGCGGCTCGGACCGCAGCTGCCGCTCGTGCTCGCGGGTCGACCGCTACTCGGCGCCGGGAACGTCGATACGCTCGCGCGAAGCGTGGAGCTCCGCTTCGGTGGTGGCGAGGACGACGGCGACGGAGCCTACGTCCTCGACGGCGAGCTCCTGCGCGCCGAGCGCGTCGTCGTGACCGCCGGTCCCGTGCTGCGCATCCTCTCCGTGTGATTCGGAGGCCGCGGGCGCGCGGTCGAGGCGCACGACGACGTCGGCGATCGCGAGCGGCTCCGGACGATGCGTGACGATCACCACGGTGCGCTGGCCCCGAAGACCGGCGATGGCAGCGAGCATCCGCTCCTGCGCGGCGCCGTCGAGCGAGCTCGTGGGCTCGTCGAGGAGCAGCACGGGGAGCTCGGTGGCGAGCGCGCGAGCGACGGCGATCCACTGGCGCTCGCCGCCGGACACGCTGCGCTCGGTGGCGAGGACGGCGTCACCGAGCGACGCGGCGAGGCCTTCGGCGCCGAGCGTCTCGAGGATGCGTGCAGTGTGCACGCGATTCGAGGTAGCGAGCTCGCCGGAGCCGTCCTCGTCGCTCCGGCCGAGCGCGACGTTGGCGACGAGGGTGTCGCCGAGGATCGGGGCGTCCTGCGGGACCCACGCGAAGGGGCGCTCGCGCGGGCCGACGCCGCGATCGGTGAGGGAGACGTCGCCCCACGTGACGGTGCCCGCGCGCGCGGGATCGAGCCCGAGGAGCGCGCGGAGGAGCGAGGTCTTGCCGATGCCGGTCGGGCCGACGATGGCGGCGATGCGTCCCGCCGGGAGGTGGAGCGTGAGCGGGGTGTGCGTGCCGTGGAGGCCGAGGAGATGGGTGATCGAGAGGGGGGCGAGCGGCCACGCGGGCGCGCGAGCGGGAGCGGGAGCGGGAGCGGGAGCGAGAGCGGGAGCGGGAGCGAGAGCGAGAGCGGGAGCGGGAGCGAGAGCGAGAGCGGGAGCGGGGGTGAGAGCGAGGATTTCTTCGGCGCGCGAGCGGATCAGGCGGGCTTCGACCAGCTCGCGGAGCGGCTTGTAGGCCATGAAGAAGGCGATCGCGAAGGGGACGATGGCGCCGCGGTCGACGCCGCCGATGGCGCCCGCGGACGCGAGCGCGAGCGTCAGCACCAGCGCCAGCGCGCCGAGGACCTCGCTCGTGCCGGAGAGAAGCGCGGAGCGTGAACGAAGACGCGCGCCGGTCGCGATGATGGTCCGACCGAGGGAAGCGACGTGCGCACGGATCCGGCCTTCCGCGCCGTACGTTCTCCATAGGTCTGCATGACGCACCGCTTCGTCGGCCGCGCCCAGGAGCGCTTCGGTCTCACGCGCGGCGCGCGCATGGTTCCGCTTCAGTGCGCGACGCGCCACCGTGACGAGAATGCCGAAGCCGCCGAGCGCGACGGCAGCGCTACCGGCGAGTCGCGGAGCGAGGACAGCGAGCAGCAGTACGAGGGGGACGAGCTGCAGGATCGCGCGCAGCTCCGCGAAGACTCCCTGCGCGACGGCCTTCTCCACATCGCTCACATGCGTCGTGAGCGACGCAAGGTGCGCAATGTTTGGACCCGCCCCCGCGTCGAGGGCACGCGCACGCGACGCGCTCTGTGCCTGACCATGATCGCGCTGTCGTGGAGCACGCAACGTCGTCAGACCGTGAATGCCGTCGAGGATCTCGAGACGCAGCGCGGCGCCGACCTCACCGGCGACGCGCGCCTCCGACCAACCCGCGACGACGCCGCCGAAGAGCTTGGCGGTCGCCGCGATCAGCCCCGCGATCGCGAGCCCGAGCATCGGATCGCCGTGTCCGACGAGGTGCAGAATTCGACTGGATCGGCCGTCCATCGGGCCGGCGCCCCCGGCAAGCGTACGCGCGAGCACACCACCGGCAGCCGCGAGCAGCGCATGGCCGGAAGCGTGCATCAGAGACCCGACGACGATGGCGAGACCCAACGAAGGATGCGCCAGGACCGTTCGCGCCGTTCGCGTGCCGAGGCGGGCGTGGCGCGTCGCGTTGCGCGTGAAGGGCACGGATCGAGACCTCACGCAGATCTGCGTACATCTGGTTCCAGCCGGAACGCAAATTGCAAAGTTTTTCAGACGCACGCCGGTGCGCGGAACTCGGTACGATGACTGTCCCGAGACTCACGCGGCTCGTTCGGCTCGTGCGGCTCGCGTGAGCAGTCCTCGCCCGACGCCCCTCTGCTTCCGCTTCGATCTGACGCCGAACGCAGTCGTTGTCAAACGCCTCTCCCGCAGTTCGTCGATCCTCTCCTCCTCCCCCATCGCGCTCCGAACATGGCCCGCCGGCAGTCACCGAAAACCGACAAGAGTGAGGCTCCC
>JAXDMI010000886.1:0-8470 GCA_034666145.1 Myxococcales bacterium
CCCGACGATCGGCGCGCCGCATCCGCGCTCGTGCCGCTCTACGAGGCGGAGGAGAAGTGGGCGCGCCTGCCGTCGCTCTACGAGGTGCTCCTCGCGCATTCCGATGGCTCCGGCGCTGCCGGCGGCACGGCCTCGCCCGCTACCGCCGCTGCCGAGAAGCGTGCACTCTACAAGAAGCTCGCGATCGTCACCGGCCACAAGCTGGCCGACAAGGCAGCGGCGTTCCGCTACGCCGTGAAGGCGTTCGAGCTCGCTCCCCACGAGCCCGCGGCCGTGCGCGAGCTCGAAGAGTGGGCGCGCGCGTCCGGTGAGTGGCAGGGCTTCGTCGATGCGCTGACCGCGCGCGCCGACGCCGAGGGCGCCGACTACGACGAGCGACGCGCGCTGCGTCTCAAGCTCGCCGAGGTCTCCGCGACCCACACCGGCAAGAGCGACGACGCCATCGGTGCGTACCGCGAGCTCATCATCACGAACGAGGAGGACGAGGAGGCGATCACCGCGCTCGATCGCCTGCTTCGCTCCGCGCCCGATCGTCGCGAGGACCTGCGCTGGCTCTTCCGCTTGCGCGTCAACCGCGCTCCCGGGTCCGATGCGCGCGTCGCCATCCTCTCGGAGTGGGCGCTCCTCGAAGAAGAGGCGTTCGGCGCTCCCGATCAGGCGATCACGCTCTACCGCGAGATCCTCGGCCTCGACGACCGTCACGTGAGCGCGCTGCGGGCCCTCGGACGCCTGCTCCTCGCATCGGGTGACGCGGAGGGCGCCGCCAAGGTGCTCCAGCAGGAGCGCGATCTCGAAGAGGGCGGATCTCGCGTCGCCCGCGAGATCGAGCTGGCGCGTCTCTACATGGGACCGCTGAAGAAGCCGCTCGAAGCACTGGCCGCCGCCAAGCGCGCCCTCGAGCTCGCGCCCAACGACGCGCAGGTCATCGCTGTCGTCGAGGAGCTGATGCCGCTCTCCGAGACGCGAGCGCGCGCCGCCGTCATTCTCGAAGAGGCGTACGCCGCGACCGGCGCCTGGCAGAAGCAGGGCGACGTGCTCGCCGTGCTCATCGCGACCGCGCCGTCGAAGGCCGATCGCCTCGCGCTCCATCTCCGCCTCGCCGAGGTGAAGCAGAAGCTCGGCGATCACGCCGGCGCCTTCGACGTCGTGGCGCGCGCCGCGCAGGACTCTCCGTCGGAGCTCGAGCTCTGGGATCGCCTGAGCGTCCTCGCCAACAAGACGCATCGCACCCAGCAGTTCGTCGATGCCATCGCGCAGGCCGTGCCGGAGAAGGGCGAGACCGGGCTCCCGCCGCATGTCGAGATCGACCTCGCCGAGCGCGCCGCCACGCTCTTCGACGAGATGCTCGGCGAGATCGATCGTGCCACGCCGTATCTCGAGCGCATTCTTGCTCGCGATCCGTCGAACGAGCGCGCCTTCGTGCGCCTCAAGCAGATCCTCACCACGCGCGAGCGCTGGATGGATCTCGAGGCCCTCTACGAGCGCGTCCTCACCGCCACCGAAGACGCGAACCGCCGCGCAGACCTCCTCAACGAGGTCGCCATCATCGCCGAGGAGATCACCGGCGACGCGAACAAGGCCATCCACTACTACGAGCGGATCCTCGAGCTCGAGCCCGGTCACGACCAGGCCATCTACGCGCTCGACAAGCTCTACGCGGGACAGGAGCGCTGGCAGAACCTCGCCGACCTCCTCACGCGTCGCATCTCGCTCGCGGGCTCGGCCGATACGTCGAACCTGAAGTTGCGGCTCGGAACGCTGCTCATGAATCGCCTCGGCGATCCCAAGGCGGCGCTCAACTACCTCGAGGAGGTGGTGGCTGCCGACTCCTCGCTGCGCGACGCGCGCGAGCTCGTCGAGAAGTGCCTCACGCATCCCGACCTCCGGCAGCGCGCCGCCATCATCCTCGAAGGCGTCTACGCCGAGCGCGAGGAGATGCGCGACCTCGTGCGCATCCTCGAGGTGCGCCTCGAGTTCGTGACCGACGACGTCGAGCGTCGCGACTTGCTCCGGCGCGTCGCCGAGCTGCGCGACGAACGTCTCACCGACGACAAGGGTGCCTTCGACGCGTACGGCCGGCTCCTGCCGCTCGCGCCGGGCGACGTCGAGGCGCGCACGCGTTACCTCGAGATCGCCCAGCGCCTCGATCGCCTCGATGACGCCGCCGAGGTGGTGCTCGTTGCCGCGAAGAACGCCGAGTCGCCCCAGCCTCGCGCCGAGCTGCTCGGCGAGGTGGCGAAGATCTACGAAGCCAGCGAGCAAGCCGATCGCGCAGAGTCGATCTACCGCCAGATCATGGACCTCGCGCCGGACGACCCGACCATCGCGCTGCCCGCCGTTCGGGCGCTCGAACGCATCTACGTGGCGCGCGGCAAGAACCGCGACCTCGCCGACGTGCTCCTCGTCCAGGTGAAGCTCGAAGAGGCGATCCCGGTGCGACGCGAGCTGTATGCGCGCCTCGGCGCGCTCGCAGAGGACGAGCTCAAGGACGACGCCGCAGCGATCTCGGCCTGGAAATCCAGGCTCGAGGACGATCCCGCGGACGAGAAGGCGCTCTCCGCGCTCGACCGTCTCTACGAGCGCAGCGGTGACCATCGCGCGCTCGTCGACGTGCTCCGCGCGCGCGAGCGTTCGGCCGACGGCGCCGGCACGCGCAAGGTGCTGATGATCCGCACCGCTCAGGCGCTCGGCGATCGCCTCTCCGACGTGCCCGAGGCGATCCTCGCGTATCGCTCGGTGCTCGATGACTTCGGCGCCGATCGCGAGGTGCTCGGCGCGCTCGTGAAGCTCTACGAGAAGGCCGAGCAGTGGCCCGATCTCGCGGAGACGCTCGAGGCCGATCTCGCGCTCGTTTCCACGACGACACCGGGCGCTGATGCCGATCGCATCGCGCTCCTCACGAAGCTCGGCGACGTGCGTCGCAAGCGACTCGACGAGGTCGGCTCGGCCATCGACGCGTATCGCCAGGCGCTCACGCTCGATCCCGGAAACGGCGCAGCGCGCTCTGCGCTCGAAGAGCTGCTCGAGCCTGGTGCGCAGGACACACAGGTGGATGCTCGTCGCGAAGCGGCCGAGATCCTCCGTCCGCTGTACGAGGCGGCAGGTCTCGATGCGAAGCTCGTGCGCGTCCTCGACATCCAGGTCGAGAACGAGTCCGACCTCGGGGCACGCCTCGAGCTCTACGCGCGGGCCGTACAGGTCACCGAAGGTCCGCTCGCGGACCCCGCGAAGGCCTTCGCATACGCGGCGAAGGCGCTACGCGAGGCCGCGAGCGATCCCGCCGTCACGGCGTGGATCGAGCGCGCCGAGCGGCTCACTGAGCGCACCGGCAGCTACGCCGATCTCGCGTCCCTCTTTCGTGACGTCGCGCCCGACGTCCTCGACGAGGAGCAGCAGGTCGCGCTCACGCTGCGCATCGCCGAGGTGGCGCGCACGAAGCTCGCCGACGCCGCGCTCGCGAAGCAGTACTACAAGAAGGTCCTCGAGCTGCGCGCCGACGACGGGCGCGCGCTGCTCGCCCTGGAGCAGCTCCACGAAGAAGGCGCCGAGCACGAGCAGCTGCTCGAGATCCTCAAGCGCCGCGCCGAGGTCGCGCCCGAGGACGCATCGAAGCGCGCCATCCTCTACAAGGAAGCGCGAATCTGCGACGAGGCCCTCCAGGATCGCGATCGCGCGGTCTCCGTCTACGAGCAGATCCTCGAGCTCGGGATGGACGAGCCCGCGGTCGCCGCGCTCGAGCGCCTCTACACCGCGTCGGCGCGGTGGGGCGATCTCGTCGCCCTGCACGAGCGCGAGCTCACCGCCACCGGGACCACGCGCGAGCGTCGCGCTGCCCTCCGTCACGCGCTCGGTCGCGTGCACGAGAAGGAGCTCGGCGAGATCGATCGCGCCTTCGAGGAGTACGCCGAGGCGCTCCGCGAAGAGGGCGCGCACGAGGCGACCATCGCGTCGCTCGAACGACTCATGACGCAGAAGGCGACCGCCGGTCGCGCGGCCGAGATGCTCGAGCAGGTCTACCTCTCCCGGCTCGATTGGCGGAAGGTGATGGGCGCCATCGAGGCCCGTCTCGAGGGCAGCGAAGATCCCGAGGAGCGCCGAACGCTGCTTCGCCGCCTCGCCAAGCTGCACGAAGAACAAGAGGAGAACTACAAGGCGGCCCTCGAGGTCACCGCGAAGCTCCTCGCCGAGGACGCGACCGACGAGACGACGTGGGCCGAGCTCGAGCGACTGGCGCGCGTCGCCAACGCCGAAGAGCGCCTCGCCGAAATCTACGCCGCCGAGCTCGACAAGATCACGAGCGACGAGCCGGGAACGGCGCGCCTCGCGTATCGCACCGGCGAGCTGTTCGAGATGCAGAAGCAGGCGCCGCGCGCGCTGCAGTTCTATCGCCGCGCGTACACGTTCTCGCCCGAAGAGGAGCAGGCGGCGTTCCGCGCCATCGATCGCCTCCTCGCGCAGAGCGCCAAGCCCGCCGAGCGCGTCGCGCTCTATCGCGACGCCCTCGAATATCGCAGCGACGCTGCCGATCGCGTCGCCACGCTCGCCGCCATCGCGACCATCGAGGAGGAGGAGCTCTCCGACGACGAGGCCGCCATCGCGACGTATCGCTCGATCCTCGAGATCGACGAGTCCGATGCTGCCGCGCTCGACTCGCTCTCGCGGCTCTACACGAGGCGCGAGCGGTTCCGCGATCTCGCCGATCTCCATCGGCGTCGCGCCGAGCAGAGCGCGCTCCCCGAGGAAGAGGCGAAGTGGCGCCTCGCGCTGGGGCGCGTCCTCCAGGACAAGCTCGACGAGACCGCGGGCGCCATCGACGAGCTGGAGGCGGTCCTCGGCCTCGTTCCTCCGCAAGGCGTCGATGCGTCGGCGGGCGGCAGGGGCGACGTCTATCGCTCCGCCGTGACCACACTCGAAGCGCTCGTCGCCATCGACGCGCATCGCGGTCGCGTGGTCGACATCCTCCGTCCCATCTACGAGCAGGCCGACGACTGGCGGAAGCTCGTCGACGTCGCGAAGCATCGCTTCGCTCTCGCCACGACGCCCGGCGACAAGGTGGCCGTGCTCCGCGAGACCGCAAAGCTCCTCGAAGAGCGCGGCAACGACCTCGAGAAGGCGTTCGTTTGCCTCAAGGACGCCTTCGTCCTCGATCCCGACGACGGCGACACGCGTGAGGAGCTCGATCGCCTCGCCATCTCGACCGAGCGCTGGGATGATCTCGCGGATGCCTATGAACAAGGCATCGCGAAGATCGACGGCGTCGGCCAGCGCGAGCTGATCGAGGCGCTCGCGAAGCTCCACGACAAGCGGCGCGACGACCCGCGCAAGGCGCTCGAGGCCTGGGACCGCCTGTTCCGCCTCGACGAGAGCGACGCGCGCCCGCTCGACGAGATGGACCAGCTCGCCACGTTGCTCAGCGACTGGCCGACGCTCGTGCGCGTCCTCGCCAAGCGCGCGGAGCTCACGAACGACGACGAGGAGCGTGCCAGCCTGTGGCGTCGCATCGGCGAAGCCCGTCGCGACATGCTCGACGACATCCAGGGTTCGATCGACGCGTACGAGCGCGCGCTCGAGCTCGAGCCGAACAGCGCGTGGACGCTCGACAACATGATCGCGCTCTACGAGGACCGCAACGACGCGGCGAGGCTCGTCGATCTGTATCGCCGTCGTGTCGAGCTGTGCGGCGAAGAAGACGAGGATCTGAAGCATCGCCTCCTCCTCGATGCCGCGCGCTGCTACGAGGTCGGTCTGAACGATCGCCGCGAAGCGGTGGTGCTGCTCGGTCAGGCGCTCGCCACGAAGCCCGGCGACGCCGAGGTCATGCAGCGCCTCTCGGGGCTCTACGAGGCCGAGAAGATGTGGCCGGAGCTGCTCGACAACCTGCGCGCGCAGGTCGACGCGGCCAGCGATCCCGCCGCCAAGGCGGTGCTCACGCGTCGCATCGGCAAGCTCCTCGCGGGCGAGCTCGACGATCACGCAAAGGCGCTCGAGGCGTTCCGCGAGGTCCTCGCCAACGGCTACGACGAGGAGGCCGCACAGGCGGTCAAGGAGATCGGCGAGTCACGCGACGAGCTGCGCAAAGAGGCAGCCGACATCCTGGAGCCCGTGCTCCGCGCTGCCGCGAAGTTCGAGCCGCTCGCCGATGCGCTCGAGATGCGCCTCCGCGCGCAGACCGAGCCTGCCGATCGCGCCGCGACGCTGAAGTCGATCGCGCTCGTCTCGGAGACCTCGCTGTCCGACCTGGGTCGCGCGGAGGCCGCGCTCCTACGCGCGCTCGCCGAGCAACCGCAGGACGCCGATCTCCATACCGAGATCGAGCGCGTCGCATCGCTGCTCGGGAAGCCGGGATGGGAGCGCTACGCCGATGCCCTCGGGGAGCGCGCCGCTTCGATCTTCGACGCGAAGGTCACCGCAGAGCTGTTTTTCCGGCTCGGAACCGTGGCCGAGACGCATCTCGCCGAGCTCCCGCGCGCCGCCGAGGCGTACGCGAGGGCGGCCGAGCAGGGCGGCGACAACGTGAACGTGCTCACGGCGCTCGAGCGCGTCCACGGCGGTCTCGAGGACACGCGTTCGCTCGTCGACGTCATCGAGCGGCGCATCGCCATCGAGAGCGGCGTCACCGAACAAGCCGATCTCTACCACCGTCTTGCGAGCCTCCAGATCGGCGCGCTCGAGGACAAGGCACAAGGCCTCGCCACGCTCCGTCTCGCGCTCGAGCGCGTGCCGGAGCACGACAAGAGCCGCGCCTCGGTCGAGAAGCTGCTCGCCGACGACGCGCTCTTCGACGATGCGTTCGACACGCTCGAAGGCGTGTACCGCACGACGAACCGCGGCGCCGATCTCGGTCGCCTCTATGCGCGTCGTGTCGATCGCGCCGACGGCGTGCGCGGTCGTACGCGCGCGCGCCTGGAGTGGGCACGCGTCCTCGAGAACGAGGGCGCCGATCCCGCGGCCGCACAGCGCGCCATCGAAGCGGCCGTCGTCGACGACCCGCAGGATGCCGACGCGCTCACCGAGCTCGAACGGCTCGCCGAGAAGACGCACGGCTGGACGAACGCCGCCGACGCGCTCGCACGCGCCCTCGACGCGCAAGACAAGGCAGCGAAGCTGCAGTCGAGCCAGAGCCTCTCGCAAGCCGCCGGGGGCGGGGGCGGGGAGCTGTGGGCACGGCTCGGGCGGTGGCGACGCGATCGCGTCGAGGATCCGCGCGGCGCCGAGCTCGCGTTCACGCGCGCGCTCGATCTCGATCCCGAGAACGTCGAGCTGGTGCGCTCGCTCGAGGAGCTCACGCGTGCGCCGGGTCGCGAGCGCGATCGCATCGCCGTCTTGCGCAGGCTCGGGCGCCTCGAAGGCGAGCCTGCGAAGAAGCAGGAGATCGCGCGCGAAGCCCTGGAAATGGCGGAGAACGTCGTCGCCGATCCGCGTCTCGCCGAGGAGGTCCTCCGGGAGCTGCTTGCGGACAACGAGGGCGACGCCTGGGCGGCCGAGGAGCTCACGCGCCTCCGCCAAGACGCCGGCGATCACGCCGAGGTGGTGTCACTGCTCCTGAAGCGCGCCGAAGCGCACGGCGATGCCACGCAGGCCATCGAGCTGCGCCATCGTGCGGCGGACGTCGCGTCGACCAAGCTGCAGGACCGCGACCGTGCGATCGCCCTGTACGAGGAGATCCTCGAACAGGAGCCGACCGACGCGAAGGCGCAGGAGCGCTTGCGCGCGCTCTACGACGAGCTCGGCAAGTACAACGAGCTCGCCAAGCTGCTCGCCATGCTCGTCGACAACGCAAAGGCACCGGAAGCACGTGCGGCGCTGCGGATCGATCTCGCGAAGCTCCAGCTCGAGAAGTTCGAGAACCCGCGCGACGCGGCCGACACGCTGCGTGCGGTGCTCGACGAGGATCCCGATCACGAAGGCGCCGCCCAGGCGCTCGCGGCGAACTACGAGAAGAGCGAGCGCTTCGGCGAGCTCGCAGAGCTCTGGACGCAGCTCGTCGAGCGCGCACGCGTGCGCGGCGACGCGGCGCTCGAGCTGTCGCGGATGATCACGCTGGCCGAGATCGTCGAAGGCCGCGTGAAGGACGCCGGCGCGGCGCTCAAGGCCTACGAGGACGTCCTCGAGAAGGAGCCCACGCATCGTCAGGCGCTCGACGCCGTCGCGCGCCTCGCCGAGGAGCGCGGAGCCTGGGAAAAGGCAGCCGGCGCGCTCACGCGCATCGTCGAGTCGTCCACGGGTGACGAGGCGGTGGCGGTCGCGCTGCGTCTCGCACGCGCGCGCGAAGAGATCGGCGACGACGCCGGCGTCGAGCAAGCGCTCAAGCGCGCGCTCGAGGCGAACCCGAAGGAGGCCGACGTCCGCGCCCGCCTCGCTCAGCTCTACGAGAAGACCAAGAACTGGCCCGAGCTCGCGCAGCTCCTCGTCGGCAACGCGGACATCCTCCGCGACGAGAACCCGTACGAGCCGCCCATCATCGAGATCA
>JAXDMI010000887.1:0-3172 GCA_034666145.1 Myxococcales bacterium
TGCGGCACCGGCAGCGAGACCACCGGCATCGCGGTGTGCGACGTGCTCGCGCTCGAGGCGAAGACCGGGATCGCATCGCGCCGCCTTCGGCCGTCGCTCGCGCTCGTCGATCCCGCGTGTACCGCGACGCTGCCCGCGAGCGTCGTCGCCGCGAGCGGCTTCGACGTGCTCTGTCACGCGCTCGAGTCGTATACGGCGCGCCCGCATCACACGCGCGCGCGCCCCGATCGGCCGTCGGCGCGTCCCATGAGCCAAGGCGCGAACCCGTGGAGCGATCTCGGCAGCCTCGAGGCGCTTCGGCTCGGTGGCCTCTTCCTCGAGCGCGCCGTTCGCGATGCTTCGGACGTCGAGGCGCGCGAGAAGCTGGCGTGGGCGGCGTCCCTCGCGGGCATCGCGTTCGGTAACGCCGGCGTGCATTTGCCGCACGGCATGGCGTACGCGGTGGCCGGGCTCGTGAAGGACTTCCGCATGCCCGGCTACCCGCAGGAAGCGCCCATGGTGCCGCACGGCGTGTCGGTGGTGCTGAATGCGCCGAGCGTCTTCCGCTTCACGGCGTCCGCGTGTCCGGAGCGCCACCTCGAAGGAGCCGCGCTGCTCGGTGCCGACGTGCGCGGCGCGGACGCGGGCGGAGCGGCCGCCGCCGCGGAGGCCGGCGAGATCCTCGCGACCGCGCTCGAGCGCATGATGAAGGCCACCGGCCTCCCGCAGGGCCTCGCCGGCGTCGGCTACGAAGACGACGACGTCGCCGCGCTCGTGCGGGGCACCATCGTGCAGAAGCGTCTTCTCGACAACGCGCCCGTCGCGGTCGGGGAGCCGGAGCTGTCGGCCCTGTTCAAGGGAGCGATGCGCGTGCATTCTGCATGACATGACCGGAACGGCCCAGAGCGAGAAGCCCGCGATGCCGGTGGACACCCGCCGCGACTTTCCGCATTTCGCGCACATCCCGACGCGCTGGAATGACAACGACGTCTATGGCCACGTGAACAACGTCGTCTACTATTCGTACTTCGACACGGTCATCAACCGCTGGCTCATCGCGGAGGCGGGCCTCGACATCGAGAAGGGCGCCGTCGTCGGACTCTGCGTCGAGTCGAAGTGTCGCTTCCTGCGCACGCTCGCGTTCCCGGAAGACGTCGACGCCGGTCTGCGCATCGAGAAGCTCGGCTCGTCGAGCGTGCGCTGGGGCGTCGGCATCTTCCGGCACGGCAGCGAGGAGCTGTGCGCGATCGGCTACTTCGTCCACGTCTTCGTCGATCGCGAGATGAAGCCCGCGACCATTCCCGCGCCGATGCGCAAGGTCATGGAGCGGCTCGTCCGTCGCTGAGCGTCGCTGAGCCACATCACTTCGCTCACGCGACGGACAGCTTCACCTCGATGTTGTTGCGCGTGGCGTTCGAGTACGGACACACCGCGTGCGCGGCGTTCATCAGCGCGAGCGCCTCGTCCTTCTCGACGCCCTCGATGGCGCCTTGCAGCTCGACGGCGAGGCCAAACTTCTCGTCCTCGGTCTTGCCGAGCGTGACCTTGGCAGTGATGGCCACGTTCTTCAGCGCCTTCTTCTGCATGCGCGCAACGAGGCGCAGCGCGCTCTCGAAGCAGGCAGCGTAACCGGCAGCGAAGAGCTGCTCCGGGTTGGTCGCAGCGCCGCCGGGTCCTCCGAGCTCCTTCGGAGTCTTGAGGTCCATGTCGAGGACGCCGTCGGACGACTTCACGTGACCATCGCGCGCGCCCTGCGCCGTGGCGGTGGCTGTGTAGAGGGGCTTCATGGTTCGTAGGATGCCACGGACCTCCGCGGTGTTGCACCGCACAAAGGCGTCGCAAGAGCGACGCAAGCGCTCAGCGTCGGTGCGTCACAGCGACCCGTCATACGCCGTATTTCGCTGCGGCCCCACGATCTCGACTCTCGTGAGGACCGCGAGTACAACCGGCGCCAAACGAAGTACCCACCCCCTTCCTCGGAGGCTTCCATGTTTCGTGCACGCATTGCCACGTCGCTCTTTGCGGTCCTCGCGCTCACCGCTTGCGACAAAGACAAGTCCACGACGACGACGACTGCCTCCAACCCGGCGGCCAACAGCACCGCGACGAGCGTGACCGGCGCGGCGACGTCGAAGACGGACACGCCGACCACCATCGCCGCTGATGCGGGCCATGCCTCAGAGACCGCGGGCAGCAGCGCTGCGGCAGCCTCGAAGAAGGAGCCCGTCGTCACGTTCAAGACCGATCTCTCGACGCCCGAATCGGTCTTCTACGACGACGCGAACGACGTCTACATCGTCAGCAACATCAACGGCAAGCCGCTCGACGCCGACAACAACGGCTACATCGCGAAGCTCACGCCGGACGGCAAGGTCCAGACCGCGAAGTGGATCGAGGGCGGCAAGAACAAGGTCACGCTGAACGCTCCGAAGGGCCTCGCCGTCATCGCCGACACGCTCTACGTGGCCGACATCGACACGGTCCGCATGTTCGATCGCAAGACCGGCGCGCCGACCGGCGAAGTGAAGGTCCCCGGTGCGACGTTCCTCAACGATCTCGCGGCGACCACCGACGGCCGCGTGCTCGTCTCCGACAGCGGCCTCAAGGCCGGCGCCAAGGGCTTCGACCCCACGGGCACCGACGCCGTCTACTCCATCGACAAGGCGAAGAAGCTCACCACCATCGCGAAGGCGAAGGACCTCAACGGACCGAACGGCCTCTACTCGGCCGGCGACAAGATCTGGGTCGCCTCCTTCGGTTCGAACGAGCTCTACTCGCTCGACGCGAAGGGCAAGAAGGGCGACGTCAAGAAGCTCCCCAAGGGCGGGCTCGACGGCATCGTCGTGCTCCCCGGCGGCGACATGCTCGGGTCGAGCTGGGAAGGCAACGCGGTCTATCGCGGCACTGCCGACGGCGACTTCAAGGTCGTGATCGAGAACGTGAAGTCGCCGGCCGACATCGGCTACGACACGAAGCGCGGCCGCGTGCTCGTCCCGCTCTTCGAGAGCAACGAAGTCCAGGCCTTCGAGATCAAGTGATCCGCCGATCGCGAATGCCGGCGGCGATCAGCCGTCGGCCGTGATCTTCGCGATCAACTCCTGCAGTACGCCTTCGGCCTTGTCGGTATCCGGCTGACAAGTGCCGGCGGCGTCGTGCCCGCCGCCTCCGTACTTCAGACAGAGCTCGCCGACGT
>JAXDMI010000888.1:0-3315 GCA_034666145.1 Myxococcales bacterium
CTGCTTCGCGATCTGCGCGAGGCGATCCTTCGCGCGCTCGGTGTCGAAGAGCGCGACGCGGTAACCCTGGCCGACGAGATGCGCGGCGAGCGCGCTCCCGAGCGCGCCGGCGCCGCCGGTGATCGCGGCGATGCGGTCGTTGGTGGTCATGCGCGCATCCTACGCGAAACCGCCCCGCGGCCGGGTCGTCGGGCGAGCGCTCAGGCGAACGTGAAGCGGCCCACGATCGGCACGTGATCGGAGAGACCGCGGAAGACGCCATTTCGCTGCCCGAAACGATGGGTGTTCTCGAAATCGAGCCACTTGAGCCCGCCGCCGCTGAACATGTGATCGAGATGCATGCGCAGGTTCATGAAGCCCGCGGTCGGCCACTTGACGAGCGCCTCTTCATCGAGCCGGTAGTAACCCGCGAACGCGTCGCGAAAGCCGTTCTCGCAGAGCGTGCGGTACACGGGAGAGCCGGGGAGCGCGTTGAAGTCGCCCATCACGACGTAGCGCTCGCTCTTGCGCTCCTTCTTCACGAAGCGCGCGAGGTTCTGCGCCTCTTCGACTTGGTTCGGCCCCCAACCCATGCGCCGTGGCTCGAGCCAGAACTCCTTCGAGAACGTCGTGGGCAGGCTGAGATGCGTGTTGAAGATGTCGAGATCGACCCCTGATTTGTGCTCGACGCGGAGATGCGCGCAGATGCGCGTCTGCTTCAGCTTCTTGACGGGATGGATGCGCGAGCGGCGGAACGTGATGTCCTCGGGCTTGCCCGCGTTGTGATGCGAGACGCGGAAGTCGCGCTTCGCGATCACCGCGAGGCCCGTCGTGTAGAGCGGCGCCGCCGTCGAGCCGTAGGTGTGGGCGGGGAAGTAATAGGCCTCGTACGAGTCGCGCTTGCCGAGCGCATGCAGCGCGGTGTGCAGCCTGCCCATGAGGCGCTGGAGCTGCGTCTCCCCGTCGGTCGTTGGATGCGCGAGGTTGGAGCGGAGTGATGCCGTCTCCACTTCCTGGAGGCAGATCACGTCGGCCAGCGGATCGAGCCCGGCGAGCGCTCCGGCGATCCGATCCATCGCCTTGGCGGTGCTCGCGAGGCCGCGTGTGCCGTGTCCGAAGTAGCGAACGTTGTACGTGATGACGCGAACGCCCTGCATCGATCGCTCGATTGTAGATCGGCTCGGCCCGCGTCAGGGGCGCGCGTTGCTCTCGACCGCTCCACCATAGGCATACGTGCCGTAGGGCTGCGACGGGAAGCGCCCACGAGCCGAGAAAAGACGGGCGATCGCCGCGCCTCACCAATACGGCCCAGGGCCAAGCACGACGCCGAGCTTCGGCCAGGTTTCGGCTACACTCCGGGACGTGAATCAACCGCGCGCCACGCTCGCGGCCGGCATGGAGGTGACGCCGACCGTGCGCCTCGTGAGCAAGCTCGGTGCCGGCGGCATGGGCGCCGTCTGGCTCGCCGACCACACCGCGCTCAACACGCGCGTGGTCGTGAAGTTCATGCTCGTCGGTCTCGACTCGAGCACGAGCGCGCGCGCCCGCTTCAAGCGAGAGGCCGAGGCAGCATCGCAGGTGAAGAGCCCGCACGTCGTCCAGACGTTCGACTACGGCGTCACCGCGGACGGTCTGCCGTTCATCGTGATGGAGCACCTCGAGGGCCGCGACCTCGCCGCGGAGATCGCCGCCCGCGGCGCGCTCGAACCCGTCATGGTGATCACCATCGTCACGCAGGTCGCAAAGGCGCTGACGAAGGCGCATGCCGCGGGCCTCCTGCATCGCGACATCAAGCCGGACAACATCTTCCTCTGTCAGAGCGAGTCCGAGGACGACCTCTTCGTGAAGCTCCTCGATTTCGGGATTGCCAAGACGCACGCCGTCGACGGCGAAGCCGACCTCGATGCGCAGACCAAGACCGGTCAGGTGATCGGCACGCCCTTCTACATGAGCCCCGAGCAGGTCACGGCGCAGAAGGTCATCGACCTGCGCAGCGATCTCTGGTCGCTCGCCGTCGTCGCGTTCGAGGCGCTCACCGGGCAACGTCCGTACGACGGTCCGTCGTTCGGTGCCCTGGCGGTGAAGATCGCGACCACCGATGCGCCCAAGCCGTCGGCGGCGAATCCCGCGCTCCCACCGAGCGTCGATGCGTGGTTCGCGCAGGCCTGCGCCCGCGAGCCGTCGGCGCGTTTCGGCTCCGCGCGCGAGCTCGCCGAGCGGCTGCGCGCATCGTTCGAAGGCGTCGTGTCGTTGCCGCCCATCGCCTCCGGCGCGATGTCCGACTCGGGGGCTCGCGCCGGCGCATCGGGCACGCGTCCGACCGCGGCCGCGGCCGCGGCGACGACGACGGGGCCGTCCACGCCGGTGGACCGCGCGATCCAGAGCATTCCCGCGGGACCGATCTCCGTCGACGACGATGCGCATTCGCGACCGTCGTTCGTCCTCGCATCGACGGTGCAGCCGGATGCGACGTCCGCGGAACGCGCCGCGCTCGCACGCAGCGAGGGTGGGGGAGCGGTGGCGGTCAAGGAGCGCACCGAGGACTCCGTGCACCGTCGCGGACCGTCCGCGCGCATGAAGGTCCTCGTGCCGATGATCGCGCTCGCGACGATCCTCGGAGCCATCGCCATCGGTTGGAAGGCGAAGGAGCGCAGCGCCGACCCGGGCGCCACGGGCATGATCGTCGATAGCGCGAACCCCAAGAATGCATCGAGCAACGCGGGCTCGGCACCGGTCTCGGCCGAGCCGATCGTCCCCGCGACGAATGCGCCGGTCTCCACTGCTCCCGTGAGCGCTGTGCCCGTGAGCGCTGGCGGCGCGCCCTCGGCGAGCGCTTCGACGTCTTCGTCCGTCGCGATGGCCGCGCCCAGCGCCGCGCGCATGGGAGCCGTGGCAACGCCCGCGCACACGCCGAGCGCGCATCCGCGTACGCCCGCGGCGCCGAGCGCGACGGCGAAGCTCACGCCCAGCGCCGAGCCGACGACACGTCCGACCGCGACGTCGCAAGATCCGCTCTACTGAGGACCGATGAGCCGGAAGAGAGCGACTCGGATCGCGTTCGTGCTGCTCGCGCTTCCATCCGTAGCGCGCGCTGCACCTCCTGAGACGCCCGCGCCTGCCACCGCGCCGGCGTCTGCGCCTGCCGCCGGCACCGTCCATGTCGAGCCGAGTGCCGGCGATCTCGCGACCGCGCGCAGCGCACTCAAGGAAGGCCTCGCGCTCCGCGAAAAGGGCGATCTGCTCGGTGCGCTCGGTCGGCTCACGACTGCGCACGATCTCGTTCCGACCCCCGTGACCGCGTTCGAGCTCGGCAAGACGCATCTCCTGATGGGTCAC
>JAXDMI010000889.1:0-2802 GCA_034666145.1 Myxococcales bacterium
CGATGCAACCGGCAATCTGGGTCTACGCGTAGGAGCTTTGATAAGCTCCGTTTGTCGATGGTGAACAACGACCCTCTTTCCCTCGTCGGTACGACGGTCTCGGAGAAATACGAGATCGAGCGGGTCGTCGGCGAGGGCGGGTTCGCGGTCGTGTACCGCGCCACCCACAAGGTCTGGCAGCGTCCCGTCGCCATCAAGGTGTTCCGTACGCTCGGCGATCTCCCGACCGAGCGCCGCGAGCAGCTCGTCAAGATGTTCATCCAGGAGGGCGCGCTTCTCGCCGAGCTCTCCGAACGATCGGCGGCGATCTGTCAGGCGCGCGACGTCGGCATGTTGCGCACGCGTGACGGGCGCGAGATGCCGTACATGGTCCTCGAGTGGCTCGAGGGTCGCTCGCTCGAGCAGGTGCTCGACTACGAGAAGGCGCACGGGACGAAGCCGCGGACGCCCGCCGAGACGCTCACCATCCTCGAGCCTGCGGCGCTCGCGCTCGCGCTCGCTCACAAGAAGGGCATCGCGCATCGCGACGTGAAGCCCGCGAACATCTTCGTGCTCGGCGATCCACGCGGCGAGTACACGGTGAAGATCCTCGACTTCGGCATCGCCAAGGTGGTGCAGGACCTCCAGCGCCAGGCGGGATCGTTCGCGCAGACCCAGGGCGTCGTGTCCTCGTTCACGCCGGCGTACGGCGCGCCGGAGCAGTTCTCGCGCACGCACGGCGCGACCGGACCGTGGACCGACGTGTTCGCGCTCGCGCTCATCTTCACGGAGCTGATGACGCACGAGCCGCCGCTGCGCGGTGACGACCTCACGCAGCTGGCGTTCTGCTCGATGGATCCGAAGCGCCGCCCCACGCCGCGCGCCTACGGCTTCGAGATCTCCGACTCGCTCGAGGCGGCGCTGCGTCGGGCACTGGCGGTCGCGCCGGACGAGCGCTTCCGTTCGACCGGCGAGTTCTGGGACGCATTGCGCAGCGCGCTTGCCATGGAGCCGATGCGCGCGTTCGCCGGCACCGATTCGAGCCGCACGACGTCGAGCTCGAACCCCGCGCTCACCGCGCTCGCACCGCCCGACTCGAACGCTGCGATGCAGCGCGGGAGCGTGCCGCCGGGATATCCGCAGGACCGGATCAGCCAGGCCGGCCCGCCGCCGTACATGAATCCGAACGCGACGGCGCCGCTCGGTGCGCCGCTCTACAACACCAACCGCACGATGCCGACCGGCCCCGGGCTGATGATCACCGGATCGCCCCAGCCGCCGCCGACGTCGAAGGCGGGCCTCATCGCGGCCATGGCCGCCGGCACGCTGCTCGCGCTCGGCGCGATGGCGGCGGGCGTCTATCTCTACGCCGCGCGCGGCAAAGACCGGGGTCCGATGACCACTGCGAGCGGGTCGCCGACCGTCTCCGTGCCGGCCGTGCCCGTGGTCGACGTGCCGCCCACCTGCCCGAAGGGCATGGCGACGATCACCGGCGGCAAGTTCTTCATGGGCACCGACGACAAGAAGGACGAAGAAGCAGAGCGCCCCGCCCACCAGGTCACGCTGTCGCCGTACTGCATCGACCTCACCGAAGTCACGGTTGCACAATACAAGCAGTGCAGCGACAAGGGCGAGTGCAAGCGCGCCCCGCGCGAGAACGATTGGCCTGGAATCACGGCCCGCGAGCGCAAGATCTACGATCCGCTCTGCAACATCCGCGACGTCGACGCGCGCGGAAACTATCCGATCAACTGCATCGATTGGGAGCTCGCCGACACGTTCTGCAAGGCGAAGGGCGGACGCTTGCCCACCGAAGCAGAGTGGGAGTTCGCGACGCGCGGCTCCGACGGTCGCAAGTATCCCTGGGGCGACGAGCCGCCGACCGACGGCTCGCGTCTCAATGCTTGCGGCAAGGAATGCCTCGCGTGGGGGAAGAAGAACAACGAGGACGTCTCGGCGATGTATCCCGCCGACGACGGCTTCCAGACCACCGCGCCCGTCGGCTCGTTTCCGAAGGGCGCGTCGCCGTTCGAGCTCCAGGACGTCGTCGGCAACGTGTGGGAGTGGGCCTCCGACTGGTATGCGCCGTACACGCCGGGCGCCGCGAGCGATCCCACGGGCGCCGCGAGCGGCACCGAGCGCGTGCTCCGCGGTGGTGCGTGGAACGGGAGCGATCCGGCCTGGGTGCGTCCCACCTATCGCTTCAAGAGCACGCCGGCGCTCCGCAGCCACGGCATCGGCTTCCGCTGCGCGCAGACCCTCGGCGCGAAGTAGTCGCGTCCGTGGCGCCGGCCGCGTTCAGGGCACGACGGTGAGCTCGCGCACTGCGCGGAGATTCGGGCCCTCGATGGAGGCCTCGAAGACGACGTCGTAATTGCCGGCCTTCGGCGCGACGATGGTGGCGCGATAGAGCCCCTGACCGCCGAACGTCACGGGGATGGGGATGCCGCCGGTCGTGGCGCTGTGATCGAAGAGCGTCATGCGCGCGTCGGCGATCTTCGTGTGCGCTGCGCCTGCCGTGACGTGCGCGACGAGCTCGACGCGTTGGCCGGCGTGTTCGATCGGTATCGCATCGAAGAGCACGCGCGGACGGCCGGTGCTCGGGCTGGCGTCGGCACCCAGCTGGCGAACTTCGTCGTCGTACTGGCTGAGGAGGAGCGCTGCGGTGTGGTCGGTGGGATCGAGCAGCGTTGCGTCCTTCGCGAGATCACGAGCTCCGCCCACGTCGCCGCCGTTCTGCGCGACCATCGCGCGCGTCACGAGCTCCATCGATGCCGTCGAGCGGAGCTGGAGGAGATCGACGTCGCTCGGCCACCTCGCGAG
>JAXDMI010000890.1:0-6035 GCA_034666145.1 Myxococcales bacterium
CGCGCAGCGCCTCGAGGACGAGATCGCGAACGACGCCGCTCGCGCTCGAGTCGCGTTGATCGGGCGGCAGGCGGAGCATCTCGGGCTCAGTGCGCGCTTCGTCCCATGCGCCGCCGCGCTTCCACGCGATGTAGAGGAGACGAGAGAGCTCGTGCATCACGAGCGAGCCGGGAGGAGCGCTCGCGCTGATGGCGGATGCGTCCCACAGACCGACGGCGCGTGAGAGCGCGACGGTGAGCGCGACCTGGGTCGGCTCGCGACCGAAGCGCGTGGCGAGCTTCGCGACGAGCGACTTCGGAGTACCGATGCCGGGACGCACCTCGTTGCCGGGCTCACGGATCGCGAGCGCGAGGGCCATCGCGAAGGCGCCAGGATCCTGCGAGAAGCGCGCGCGCCTCGGAGCGTGATCACCGGAGAGCACGAACGTGCGGACCTGTTCGCGCCGGGCCTCGCGTTCCGCGTTCCGCGTAGCGCCGATGATCTTCGCGACCTCGGTGGGCACCACGTGACGGTTCGGATGAACCGGGATGAGCAGACCACGACGCTCGAGCGAGAAGCCGACGCCTCGTCGTGACGGCGTTGCGCCCGACGCGGTTCGAAGACGAAGCGGCTCGCGTTCGAGCTCGAGGAGCTCCTCGGTGTCGACCTCGCCGCCGAGCTGCTCGACGCCTTCGAGGACGCGACGCTCCGTGGCCGACAGCTTCTCGATCTCCTCGGCAAGCTTGTCGGGCTCGCCGAGCAGCTCCCACGCCGACTCGAGCGAGAGCGCGATGGGCGGTGTCGCCGGACGACCGAGGTAGTGACCGGCGATGGCGCTCACGGTCTCGAACGGCGCTTGCGCGAGGAGCGCGCGAAGCCCGCGCGGGTCCTCGCCCTCCCAGGCGCGGAGCTGAACGAGGTACGCCATCGGCAACAGCAGCTCGACGTTGCCTTTGCTCTCGGAGCGAGCGAACACGATTCCGCGCTCGATGAGCGGCTGCAGTGCCGGAGGCACGGCGTGCACGATCAGATTTCCGCGCGCCTCGGCGATGCGATGAAGCAGCTCGACGCTCGCGTGCGGGAGTCGGCTCGGATCGCGGATGTCGGGAAGCGCCACGAGCGCACGCGCGATCTGTTGCGGAGGATCGAGCCGCTTTGCCGCGTCGATGCGAATCCCCAGCCGCGAGGCGAGCGAGTCGAGCTCGGCCTCAGGCAATGCCTTGAGGATGTCGACCAATCGCAATGGCTTTTGGGACTTGGAGCCCACGATAACCACGGGACTGTACCGCAAACATGGGGTCATTGCACGGCGCCGCCCGGCACCATGTTAAGCTCCGCGCGATGGCTCTCACGTCGCGCCGCGCTCAGACGGGTACGACACCGGCTGCTCGCCGCCCTCGTTCCGTACGGCCCGAAGATGAGGGCGTGCGGCTGGTCTGGCCGGGACGCCGCTGGCGGATGGAAGAAGAGGAGGGTGAGGGCCAGGCCCCTCGATCCGCGGCCGGCCTTGCGGCAACTAGCTCGGCCCCGCGGCTCTTCGACGTCACGGGTTGTCCGAGTGGACCGTGCACGCAGAGGCTCGTCCATGGCGACGTGCTCGACCTGACGCGATCGCTTGTCCGCGAAGGGCAAGCCGGCAAGGTCGACCTCGTCTACGTCGACCCACCGTATGCCTCCGATCGCGACTACGTCGCCGAGTCGCGTCTCGACGGTCCGGCCGACGGACGCGTGGTGCGTACCGCGGCATACGAAGACACGTGGACCTCGCGCACCGGCGGGCTCGGCGCGTATCTCGACATGCTCGCGCCGCGTCTCGAGGCGCTCTCCGATCTCCTCGGTCCGAAGGGCACGATCTGGGTCCACGTCGACTGGCGCGCATCGTACTTGGTTCGGGCGATTCTCGATGAGGTGCTGGGCCGCGATGCCTTCCTCAACGAGATCGTGTGGCGTCGCGCTCCGAACCTCGGGCGGCAGGCGACGAGCGGACAGTTCGGGCGCACCCTCGACACGCTCGTCGTCTACGGAAAGCCGGATGCGACGCTCACGCCGCCGACGAGGCTCGAGCCCATCGAGGAGTCGTCGATACGCACCGACGAGCAAGGCCGTCCGTTCACGAGCGCGCCGCGCGGCGATTACACCGACGCGTCCATCGCGAGGCTCGATCTCGAAGGACGCGTCCATCGCACCGCGAGCGGCCGCGTCTACATCAAGTACTTCCTCGTCAAGGATGCCGCCGGCGTGTGGTGCCGCGAGCGACGCGTCGACGCCCTCTGGACCGACGTGCCCCCGCTCCGTCACGTCGCGGCCTCGGAGCGAACGGGCTACCCGACGCAGAAGCCGCGCGCGCTGCTCGAGCGCATCATCACGTGCGCCACGCCTGCCGGCGGTCTCGTCGTCGATGCCTTCGCGGGAAGCGGCACGACCGCGGTGGCGGCGAACGCCATCGGACGACGTGCCGTGCTCTGCGATCGGAGCGCGGTCGCCATCGCGACGGCGCGCGCGCGGCTGTTGCGTGACGGGGCCGACGTGAGGATCGAACGGGCGGCGGGAGCGATCGAGGCACCGGAGGCGGAAGTGAAGATCGACACGAAGGCCGATGCAGACCCGAAGTACCTTCGCGTGACGCTTTCGCTCCCGCACGAGCCGATGGCCTGGGCGGTGGGCACGATGGAGGACGGCGTCTTCACGAGCGCATGGCACGCCGAACGCGTGCTGGGCGCGAAGGCAGTGGCTGCAACGCGCGAGGCGGTGGTCGATCGAACGAGCGCGTGCTTCGTGCGCGTGTGGGGCGACGACGGCGGCGTGACCACGAAGGCCATCGCCGAGGTGAAGTCGTGATCCTCCGCGATGCGGTGCACGGGCTCGTCTCGTTCGAAGCGGACGAGGAGATGGTCGTCACGCGCCTCATGGATACCCCGGAAATGCAGCGACTTCGTCGCATCCGGCAGCTCGGCGTCGCGAACGTCGCGTTCCCCGGTGCGGAGCACACGCGCTTCTCGCATGCCATCGGCGCGGCGTTCGTGATGAAGAAGCTGCTCGCTCGCCTCCGTCAGATCCACGGCGAGCTGCCGTTCTGGCAGCAAGTGACGAGCGAGCGCGCGCAGGACGCGCTCGCCGCCGCCTTCTTGCACGATGTCGGTCACGGCCCGCTCTCTCATCTCTTCGAGGATGCGATCCCCGGCACTTCGCATCACGAGGAGTGGACGGAGCGCATCGTCCTCGACCCCTCGACGGGCGTGCACCAGGTCCTCGTCAGCATCGACCCTCACATGCCGGAGCGCGTCGCCGCGCTCGTGCGTGGCGAGCATCCGCTCCCGTACTTGGCGCGTGCCGTGAGCGGCACGCTCGACGTCGACCGTTGCGACTATCTCCTGCGCGACGCGCATTCCACCGGTGTCGGCTACGGGAGCTTCGATCTCGACTGGCTCTTCCGCAGCCTCCGCTTCCAGCCCGTCGACGCGCGGAAATCGACGGCGCCGATGCCGGGTCAGCCGGCATCGTCACCGGCATCGTCACCGGCGGGAATGGCGCAGGCGCCGGGCCTCGCCATCGACGGCGCGTAGGGACTCCCCGCCATCGAGGCATTCATCCTCGCGCGCCTCTTCATGTTCCAGCAGGTCTATCTCCACAAGGCGACGCGCTCGGCCGAGTGGATGATCCGCACCGTCCTGCGCCGCGCGAGCACGCTCATCGCGGACGGTGAACGCCTCGCCGGCACGCCGCGCGGCATCGAGCTCTCCGCGCACGGCGCCGCGCCGACGCTCTCCGACTACCTCGACCTCGACGACGGCGTGCTCTCGGTCGCCATGCACGAGTGGGAGTCGGCGAAGGACCCCGGGCTCGCCGACCTATGCAAGCGCGTACGCGTTCGCAACCTCTTCAAGACGTACGAGCTCTTCGGCGAGAACGCGCTCCCGCTCGGTCGCGAGCATGCGCTCGAGGTGGCCCGCGAAGTGGCCGTCAAGCGCGGCCTGGATCCCGACCTCTACGTGGCGCTCGACGTCGCGAGCGATACGCCGTTCGGCGGCGAAGCCGAGCCGCTCATGGTCGTGTACGCGAAGGGACCCGCGCGTCCGCTCAGCGACGTCTCGTTCTTGCTCGCGCGCCTCGCAGGGCAGGTGATGTCGCGCGTGCGGCTCATCGTGGCGCCCGAGCTCCGTGAGGAGATCACGCGAGCGCTCGGCACGTAAATGACGGGCGATCGCCACCGAGTTGTAGTCTGCATGCTTTCGGGGCTGCTGCTCCTCGCGCTGCTCGTCGCTGCGCCGAGCGCGGCGTACGCCGCCGGCGGTCCCGACACCAGCGATGGCCGCATCGACGGCGACGTCTCGGCCTCGGCGGGCATCGGCGCGACGTTCGGCCCTCGTGGTCCGCGCGCTGCTGCCGATCTGCGACTTCGCTATTTGTGGACGGCCGGCGTGTTCGCCACGTACGAGGACGGACCGCTCTTCGGCAGCTCGAGCGAACCGCGACGCGCCTTTGCCACCGGCCTCGAGCTGCGTCCGCTCTTCCTGGTGCGCTGGCTGCAGGGCCTCGAGACCGGCAACGCCTATGTCGACATGACGATCGACTCCTTCGGCCTCGAGCTCGGCGCGGTCTTCGCGCAGCCGGAAGGCCGGCCCTTCGGCAGCAAGCCCGGCCTCCAGGCCGGCATCGGTGTGCAGATCCCGGTGCTGCCGAATGCGTCGGGACCGTTGATCGGCCTCCACGGCGGGGCGCGCTGGAGCGATTCGGCGCTCGGCGGGCGCACCATCGAAGGACCGAGCGATCGCGCGCTGTATCTGCTCGTGACGGTCGCCTGGCAGCAAGTGTTCGGCGCTCACATCGTCGATCTGGGCGACCGCGCGCCGCGATGAACCGCGCGGCGATCGAGCGCGCATTCGTCTGCGCGCTGCGGGAGCTCGAGCCGGCGGCACGTGTGGAGGCGGCGCTCTCTCGGTCGTCTGGAACGTCGCGTCGCGGTTCGTCCGTTCGCATCGTCGCGATCGGAAAGGCAGCGCCGGCGATGGCAGCCGGCGCGATGGCTCGGCTCGGTGACATGATCGAGCGTGTGCTCGTGGTCACGTCGGACGGCACCGACGTCGCCGCGCTGCATACCGCGGCCAAGCGTGCCGGAATCGCGGACCGTGTGGCGGTCATGCGCGCGGCACATCCGCTCCCCGATGCACGGAGCGTTCGCGCGGGCACCGCATGTCTCGCGATGGCGGACGCAGCAGGCGCGACCGGAGCTCGGCTCGTCGTGCTCGTCTCGGGTGGAGCATCGGCGTTGGTCTGCGCTCCGAGCCCGGGAATCACGCTGCGAACGAAGCGCGCCATCACACGCGCGATGCTGGCTTCCGGCGCCGCGATCCAGGACGTCAACGTGGTGCGAAAGCACCTCTCACGGCTCAAGGGCGGCGGTCTCGTGCGCGCGGCGGGCGCGGCTCATGTCGAGACGCTCGTCGTGAGCGATGTCATCGGAGGCGCCGCGTCCGATGTCGGCTCGGGTCCCTCGGTGCCCGACGACAGCACGGTGGCTGCAGCTCGTCGCCTGCTACGGCGCTTCGCTCCACGGTTCGCCGACGTTCCGCTCGTGCCGACCCTCGCCCGGTCGAAGGTGATCGATGCGCGAACGCGCGCGCGCATGATCGTCTCTCCGGAAGACCTCGCGCGGGTGATGGCTACGTTCCTTCGCGAGCGCGAGCCATCCGCGAAGGTGCACGTGCTTCCGTCTTCGCAAGCGCCGGTGGAGCTGCTGGCCGCCGAGTACGTCGCGCTCGTCGACCGCGGGCGACGAGCACGGCGACCGCAGATCTTCGTGCGAGCGGCGGAGCCCGCGGTGGCAATGACGGCGCGCGGAGGCAGGGGAGGTCGCTCGACGCATCTCGCCGCGCTCGTCGGAAAGCTCCTCGGTGAGCGACGCATCGAAGGTGCAAGGCACATCCGGTTTGCCGCGCTCGCCTCGGACGGCGTCGACGGGGACAGCGGAACCGCCGGCGCGATCATCGACGGCCTCTTCGCCGAGCGCGTCGCTCGCCACCTGGGCGAGACCGCGCTCGATCGTTCCCTCGAGCGCT
>JAXDMI010000891.1:0-5410 GCA_034666145.1 Myxococcales bacterium
GTCGGCGCGTCCGTCGCCGTCGACGTCTGCGAGCTGGATGGTCGACGCGTAGCGTGCGTCGGCCCAACCGCGCGCGTCGGTCATGTCGGCGAGCCACGAACGGGCGGCGTCGAAGCGGCGTCCGAGGTTCTTCGCGCATGCGATGCCGGTCGCGGTGCGCCGGCATGCGTCGGCCTTGCCGTCGCCGTCGACGTCGGCGAAGCGGAACGACGCGGCGTGATCGTCCGACGACCACGAGCGGAACGCGCCGAGCTCGCCGACGACGTTGGAAGCGGCGCAGGCAATGCCGTCGGAGGCTGCGATGCAGACGTCGGCCTGACCGTCGCCGGTGATGTCGGCGAGGTGAATCGCGCCCGCGGGAGCAGCGCTGGGCGCCGTCGTGCGCGCGGTCGTGTGGACGGCACGGAACACCGTGCGCGGGATGCGGTCGTCGCCGATCGCTGTACTCTGCACGGATACCGCGCACGTGATCCCGAGCGCGCCCTTGCCGCAGACGTCCTCGCGGCCGTCGCCGTTGACGTCGCCGATGCGCACGGTCGACGGATCCCAGCGGTGCGCGTCGGAGACGTCGGCCTCGTGATGGCGCACGACGGGAGGGGAGAAGCGGAGCACCGGCGCCGCGAACACGAACCCGCGCGCCTCGAGCTGCGGGATCATCGCCTGCGCCACGTCGAGGCCGTACGTGGAGCCGACGTGCCCGACGCGATCATGGAGCAGCACGATGCCGTGACCGGCGCTCTCGATCGAGGCGACATAGCGCGCGGCCACGACCGAGGGCTTCATTCGCAGCGCTCCGCCGGGACCCGCACGCTCGCACTCGAAGATGCCGCGCGGGCCACGGCAGTGGAGCGACTCGTCCCAGTCCTTGCGATCGATGTCCCAGGCGATGGGGCCGACCATGCGACCGAGGTAGGGATCGCCGTCGACGATTCCCGCCGCGAACGAGCCCCAGCCGCCGCCCGGCGCCCGGAAGAGGCGGAGCTCGTTGGTGAGGAAGGGATCGAGGTTCTGCTGGTTCTCGCGGAGCTCGCGATCGACGGTGCGCATGCCCACGGACTCGCGGAGCACGACATGATGGAGGGTGTGGTTCGCGACGCGATGCCCGAGGCCGACGAGATCGCCGAGGATGGGCAGGAACGCATAGCCGCTCACGAACACGCCCTTGCCGTCGCCGGGATCGTCGGAGAGGCCGTCGACCCACGAGCTCACGACGAAGAACGTCGCCGAGATGCGGCGCCGCTTCAGGTAGCCGGCGAGCTCGAGGGTGTTTGCGTCCGGGCCGTCGTCCCACGTGAGGGCGATGACCTTGTCGGGGAACGATTGGCCGTCGATGCGGGTGTGAGGAGCGGGGGCGAGAGCGAGAGCGGGGGCGAGAGCGGGGGCGAGAGCGGGAGCGGGAGCGGACGCGGGAGGGTCCGCGGGGGCGTCGGGGGACGGCGGACCCGTGCAGGCGAATTGCGGGATGGCGAGCGCGAGGGCGAGCGCTAGGGCTGGGCGACGCTCGAGCACGACCGGCACGATATCGCATTTCGCGGCTGGCCCTACAAAGGCGGGGTTACAGTTCTCCGGGTGAAGGTCGAGCCGGGGCAGCTCATCGGCGGCAAATACGAGCTCGAACGCCTTCTCGGCAAGGGCAGCATGGGCGAGGTCTGGCGCGCTCGCCATGCGACGCTCGAGGACTCGTACGCGGTCAAATTGATCGATGTCCGGCGCGTTCCCGACGCTGCGGGGCGCTTCCAGCTCGAGGCCCACATCGCCGCGAAGCTGTCGAAGAAGACGCGCCACATCGTGTCGGTCACCGATCACGGCGAGGACGAACAGCTCGCGTACCTCGTGATGCAGCTCCTCGACGGCGAGTCGCTCGAGCAGCGCATCGAGGAGGCCGCGCCGCTCGCGCTGTCCGAGGTCTCGGCCATCGTGATGCAGGTGGCGCGTGCGCTGAAGCACGCGCATGCCGAGGGCTTCGTTCACCGCGACCTCAAGCCGGCGAACATCTTCCTCACGAAGGACGAGGACGGTCGCACGGTGGTGAAGCTGCTCGACTTCGGGATCGCGCGCTCGCTCACGAAGGTCCCCACGCGCTCGCCGTTCGCGACCGCGAAGGACACGATCGTCGGGACGCCGACCTACATGAGCCCGGAGCAGACGCTCGGTCTCGAGGCCGTCGACCATCGCTGTGATCTGTGGGCGCTCGCGGTCGTGGCCTACGAGGCGCTCGCGAAGGCGGTCCCGTTCGAAGGCGAGACGCTGCAAGACGTGCTCATCAACATCGGCATCGGTCGCGAGGTCCCGCTGAAGCTGCGGCGCGAGGATCTCCCCGACGGCGTGTATCGCTTCTTCGCGAGGGCCTTCGCCGACGAGCTGAACGATCGCTTCCAATCGGCGACGGAGCTCGCGACGACGTTCACGCGCGCGGCAGGAGTGGCATCCGACCGTCCTTCGCTGGCGCCTCCGCTCGCGAAGGTGCCTCATGACGCATCCGCACCATCCAGAGCGTCGCCCACGACGGTGCCTCCTCCTCTGGTAGTGCCGTCGCCGGCTCCTCCACGTCCTGGTCGTCCCGCCGATGACGACGATCCCATCGAGCTTCCGATGCAGCGCGGCGCGCGACGCACGGTGCTCTTCGCCGTGCTCGGTGCCGCTGCGCTGATCGCGCTCGTCGTCACTGTCGCGCTGCGCGGAGGCTCGTCGGTGGTGGCGCAGCGACGCGAGGCCAACGCCGCGGTCCTCGACGCGGGCAAGAGCGTGCCGCATCCGCCTCCTCTTCCTCTCGCATCCGCATCCGCATCCGCATCCGCATCCGCGTCCGCGTCCGCGCTCGCGTCCGCCCCGTCGCGCCCTCTCCCGAGCCCGTCGCCCTCGTCTTCGAGCTCGCTCGCGTCCGCCGCGCCTCCCGCGTCGGTGGCTCCGCCGGAGCCGGTCACGTCCGCGGCGCCCGCGATCTCCGCAAGCGAGCCGCCTCCTCCGCCGGTCCCCCCGCCGGCGCGCTCCGTCGATCGCGGGGAGGTCTTCTGACGTTCGCTAGCGCGACGCGGTGGCCGGCTCTTCGTTCGCGCCGCGCTCGCTCGCGTCGCTGCAGCAGCGGAAGCCGATCTGGTAGTAGCGGAAGTCCTCGGCGTGTCCGTCGGTGAGGGGACGGCAGCGACCGCGGACCCAGCTCCAGTAGCCGCCCTTGAGCGCGCTCTTGTGCGGCTTGCCCTTCTCGTTGACCACCCACTCGTCGACGTTGCCGGTCATGTCCTGCACGCCGAACGCGCTCTTGCAGCGATCGCGCGTGCCGCTCGGCTCGCCTTGCCAGAGCCGCTTCGCCTCGGCGTCGCGGCGTGCGAGGTTGCGGAGGTCCTCTTCGTGCACGCTGATGGGCGGCTTGTCGATGTTGCACGCGGTCGCGTCGCGCGCGAGGCCGTACGGGTAGGGGAGGCGCTGCGGGCCCTCGCATGCGAGCGTCCACTCGCTGTCGTTGCAGAGTCGCTTGCCCGAGCCGGCACAGAGCGCGCGCGCCTCGAACCAGCTCTTCATGACCAGCGGCTTCTCGCCGGGCAGGTTCGGGTACTCGAACCGATCCATACAGAAGTGCTTCGGTAGCGTGGCCGTCGCGCATGCCTCCGACGGCTCGAACTCCGCGCAGCGCCCTTTCGTGTTCTCGTTCACCCACCTCCGGCACCTCTGCTCGGGAAGCTCGGGGCAGTAGTCGCCCTCGACCTCGACCATGCCGGCTCCGCATCGGGCGTCGCTCGGAGCGGGCGTCGGAACGGACGTCGGTGTCTCGCTCGGCGCCGGCACCGCTGCTGCGCGAACCCAGGCGTCGACCTCGTCGTTCTCCGACCTCGCGACCTGCGCGTGGGACACGACGGCGATCACCACCGCGAGCGCCGCGCACGGCAACGAGACCCTCTTCCCCACGCTGCCAGGCTAGCCGAGCGCTCCCGGCGATCGCGATTTATCCGGCGAAAAACCGGCATTCGAGCTAAGGAAAGCCGGCTTTGACCGACGCGCTCCTCACGCACGAGGTGAACCGGCGAAAGACGTTCGCCATCATCTCTCACCCCGATGCGGGCAAGACCACGCTCACCGAGAAGCTCCTTCTCTACGGCGGAGCCATCCAGACGGCCGGCGCCGTGAAGGCGAAGCGCGGTCGCGCATCGGCGGTCAGCGACTGGATGGAGCTCGAACGCGAGCGCGGCATCTCGATCACCACCAGCGTCATGCAGTTCCCGTATCGCGGGCTGCAGATGAACCTGCTCGACACGCCGGGCCACGCCGATTTCAGCGAGGACACCTACCGCACGCTGCACGCCGTCGACGGCGCAGTCATGCTCCTCGACTGCGCGAAGGGCGTCGAGGCCCAGACCAAGAAGCTCTTTCGTGTCTGCAAGCAGCGCAAGATCCCCATCTTCACCTTCGTGAACAAGATGGACCGTCCCGGGCGCGATCCGTTCGAGCTCGTGGGCGAGGTGGAGAGCGTCCTCGGCATCGGCGTCTACCCGATCACGTGGCCCATTTTCCGCGATGACATCTTCCGCGGCGTCTATCACCGGCTCGCGCATCGCGTTTACCTCTTCGACGCGGAGCATGCGAAGTCGAGCGCCGCTCACGGCGCCGAGATGCCGCCCGTGAAGGTGAGCGGCATCGACGATCCGCTTCTCGAAGAGCAGCTCGGGCCGCGCGGCTACAAGCAGCTCCGCGACGAAGCGGATCTCCTCGAGGCGGCCGGCGACGCGTTCGATCCCAAGCGCTTCGCGGTGGGCGACGTCTCGCCGATGTTCTTCGGTAGCGCCATCAACAACTTCGGCCTCGAGGCGTTCCTCGAGAGCTTCTGCGATCTGATGCCGGCACCCGCGCCGCGCGAGACCACCATCGGCAGCATCGCCGCCGACGACGAGCGCTTCAGCGCGTTCGTCTTCAAGATCCAGGCGAACATGGATCGCGCGCATCGCGACCGCATCGCGTTCGTGCGCATCTGCTCGGGTCGCTTCGATCGCGGCATGAAGGTGAAGCACGTGCGCACCGCGCGCGAGATCCGCCTCGCGAATCCGACGCAGTTCATGGCGCAGGACCGCAACATCGTGGAGCAGGCCTACGCGGGCGACGTGCTCGGCATCTACGACCCCGGCATCTTCGAGATCGGCGACACGCTCACTGACGGCCCGGAGTTCAAGTTCGAGGACATCCCGAGCTTCGCGCCGGAGCACTTCGCGCGCCTCGTGATGGCCGACCCGATGAAGCGAAAGCAGCTCCAAAAGGGCATGGAGCAGCTCGCCCAAGAAGGCACCATCCAGCTCTATCGGCCGCCGGAGTCGCGCTTCGGAGACGTCGTTCTCGGCGCGGTCGGTCAGCTCCAGCTCGAGGTCGTGAAGTACCGCCTCGAGGACGAGTACTCGGTGAAGATCCGCTACGAGGCGGTGCAGTG
>JAXDMI010000892.1:0-7384 GCA_034666145.1 Myxococcales bacterium
GACCGACGCATCCGAAGTCGTCTCCGGTGCCGCGCTCGCTCCTCCGGCGTCGAACACCGGAACGCCGCGCGGATCGCGCATCCGTCGCTTCGGTGACGGCGGCAGCGGCTCGACCTCGGGATCGACCTTGGCGGCCGTCGCCGCGGAAGCATCGACGCCGTCGGCATGTGCGCATGCGCCCAGACACACGGCCGAGCACAGAAGCACGAGCGCGGCGCCCGCCATCTCTCGACGCGCGCTCACGGAGCCGTCCGCGTTCGATGGCTCGCGCGCCACTTCGTCTTGTAGAGCTCGTGGCACGTGGCGCAGCTCTTCTTCGCCGTCGCCAAGTCGCCGGCTCTCGCCGCCGTCGCACCGTTACGGGAGATGCTCTCCCACGACCATGTCGGATCCGGCGAGAACAACGCGACGCGATCGAGCCCGATCGCCAGCGATGCCACGTCGTCCGTCGACGTCGCGATCGACACGTAGCCGCGCATCCAGCGCTGGAGCGGGCACTTCTCGCTGTGCGGGCCGCAGTCGGCGGGCTCGCGCCGACCGAGATCCGGGAGCGGCGGCGTGAGGACTGTCGCGCTCGCGGGCTCCGCGATCGACACGATGTCCGGCGCCGTCGTGCCCTTCCACGTCGTGAGCATGTGGTAGTCGGGCGGCTCGCCGTGACACGTAGAGCAGTCGTGATTGCGCCCGTCGACGCGCGCGAACTGCCCGACGAGCGTCTCGCTCATGTGCTTCACGAGCTTCGCGGTGTCCTGGCGATCGAGCATGTACATCGTGCCGTCGTGACAGGTGTCGCAATACACCGGCTCGCCGTCGCGCAGCGTGAGCGCGCGAACCATCTCGTTGTACATGCGCTTCGCGATGCGCTTGCGGCGCGTGTCGGCGCGGAACTCGTCCTCGGCGTGACATCCCAGGCACGGGATGCCGAGCGTCTCCGTGAAGGTCCTCATCACCTTCTGCTTCTGTGCCGGCGTGAGCTGCTCGATCGGCGGCAGGTTCTTCACGTCGAGCCCCGCAGCAGCGAGCACGCCGCCCATGCGCGTCGCGCGAACGCCTTGCATCGGCCCCGGCGCATGCGGCGCAGGCTTGTACTCGGCGGCAACGGCGACCGGCGCACGTGACGGCTCCGCCGCGCATGCACCCAACCCCGCGCCGATGACGAGACACGCGATCGCCCCCCCGATTCTCACGTCAGCCCCGCCCTTTCGACGCCCGCCGTTCAGCGCACGCCTTTGAACCCCTTCACTACCGCCTGGAGGCGATCGTCTTCGCCGTCTTCGAGCAGACCCACCGCGAGGACGTTGAGGCGATCCGGCTGAGCGAGGAGCTCCGCCATCTCGCGAAGGCGCTTCGGGGTCACGGCCTGGTTCGCTGCGAGGCGCGCCTCCGGCGTCTCGAAGCGATCGAAGAGCAAACCACCGGCGTAGAACCCGGCGAGGTCCTCCGGTGAATCGAAGATGGTCTGCATCTCCCACGCGTTGCGGCGCTTGGCCTTCTCGACCTCGGCCTCGTCGGGACCGGTCTTGGCGAGGTCGCAGAGCATGTCGACGATCTCGCGCGTCACCACGGAAGTGCGTGCATGTTGCACGCCGGCCATGAAGTCGAGCACGCCGTCGTCTTCGTAGCCGTCGAACGAGGCGCCGACGTCGTAGCAGAGGCCCTTCGAGTCGCAGATGCGGTGATAGAGCCGCGTCGACATGCCGTCGTCGAGGATGCGCATCAGCATGTCCATCGCGGGACGATGCTCGGACGCCTCCGGCACCGCGCGGAAGCACACGCGCAGCTCCGTCTGGCTCGACACGTTCTCGACGATCTCGAGGCGCGGCTTCTTCTGCGTGTGGACCGGCGCCTCGGTCGTGACCGGCTCGCCCTTGGGAAGGTTGGAGAACCACTTCTCGGCGAGCTCCACGGCCTCGTCGGGATCCACCGCGCCGGAGAACGCGAGCACGCTGTTCGCTGCGTTGTAGTGACGCGCATGGTGCGCCCGAAGCATCGGCAGATCGAACGAGCGCACGCGCTTCTCATCGCCGGTGATGGTGTAGCCGAGCGGATGCGTCGGATAGATCAGCTCGCGCGAGAGATTGTCGGCGTCGACCTGACGCCCCTCGTCGTCGAGGTCCTCGAGGATCTCCTCGCAGACGATGGCCTTCTCGATCTCGATGTCGTTGAACGTCGGCCGCGCGAGCACGTCGCCGAAGAGACGGCTCGTCTCGGCGACGGACTCGCCGGGCGCCGTCACCGAGAACACGCCGAAGTCGGTCTGCGTCGCGGCGTAGAGATAGCCGCCGAGGCTCTCGAACGCATGATTCACGTCGTGCGCCGTCGTGAGCGCGGGCGTGCCGCGATAGAGCATGTGCTCGAGGAAGTGGCTCAGCCCGTTGGTCACGGGCGTCTCGAAGCGCGAGCCGACGCGCACGTAGAGCGCGACGTGCGCCCGATGGAGCTGCGGCTGCGGCGCGACGACGACGCGCAGCCCGTTGCCCAGCGTCGCGACGCGAAAGGGCCGCTCACCCACGCCGCGGATGCCGCGGTTAATCAGGGTCCTTCGCCTTCCTCTTCGTCGTTGGGCGTCGGACCGGCGTCGGACTTCGCGCCCATCACGTTGTTGTCGTCGATCTTGATCTCGGACTTGTTCGCCTCGCGCAGGCGGCGCGTGTAGTTGCCGAGCGCCTCCGCCTTCTTCGCGAAGAGGAGCTGCTGCATGTACTGATCGCGCTCCTTGTCGAACTCATCCTTCGTCGCGGGCTTCTGCTCCTTGAGCTGGACCACGAGGAAGCCGTCGTCGGTGCGGATGGGATCGGTGGTGACGTCGCCGGGCTTCGAGCTCGCGCCGAACGCGAAGCCGGTGACCGCGATGGAGGCCTCGCCCGAGATCGCGGGGATGGGATCGCCGCCGCGGTTGAACGCGCTCGACGTGTTGAGCTGCGGGCGCTCGGGATCGGTGTCCGCCGTGTAGACGGGCGCGGCCGGTCCGGCATCCGCCGCGGCCGATGCACCGCCGTCGCCCGCGCCGCCGTCGGCCTTGGCGCCTGGTCCGCCGGGCTTCGCATCGGCCTTGGGCGCGGCGGCCTTCACGACCGCGTACTGCGCGATGGCGGCCTTGATGGCGTCGTCGCCCGACTTGCCGCTCTTCATGTCGGCGGCGATCTTCGCCGCGACGGTCTTCGAGAGCTCGAGCGACTTCGCCTGGCGATACGCCTTCGCGATGTCTTCCTTCGATGCGTCGTCGCGACGGATGACGTGGTAGCCGAACTGCGTCTCGACGAGGTACGGGACGAGCTCGCCGGGCTTCACGGACTCGACGGCCTTCTTGAAGGGCTCGACGAACTGCTCGACCATCTCGCCGGGGTACATGCCCCCCTTGTCCTTGCTGCCGGGGTCGTCCGAGAACTCCTTCGCGAGCTTCGTGAAGTCTTCGCCCTTCTTCACGCGGTCGAAGATGCCCTGCGCCTTCACCTTCGCGGCGTCGTGCTCCTCGGGCTTCTCGCCCGCGAACTTCACGAGGATGTGCCGGACGGGCACCTTGATCTGCGCGAGGTTGACCTTGTCCTTCGCCCAGGCGTCGATGTCCTTCTGCTCGGTGGGAATCGCATATTTCTCGAGCCAGCTGCGGCGGACGACGACGTAGTTGACCGTCGAGGTGGTGCGCTCGGTCTTGTAGCGATCGAGCGCTTCGTCCTCGGCCACGCGGACGGGAGCCTTGATGAGGTCGCGCATCTTGGCGGCGAGGATCTCGCGGCCCTGCCACTCGCGGAACTCGGTCGGCGAGCGGCCGGTGATCTGCTTCACCATGCGCTCGTACGTCTTCATGTCGAAGGCCTTGGTCTTCGGATCCTTGAAGCCGACGTTCACGCGGCCGTCCTGGATGCCGAGGCCCATCTGCATCTGGACCTGGTCGCTCGGCATGCTGACGAGGACGAAGCCGTGGAAGATGCTGTCGGTGATCTCTTCTTCGCTGACGGTCAGGCCGAGACGCGACGCTTCGATGCCGAGGAGCTCGCGCTCGATGAGGCCTTCGAGGACGAGGCGCGAGGCCGTCGCCTGCTTCATGCTCCCCGTGCCGCGCGAGAAGACGAGGCGATACGCGGCGCGATGCGCCTTCGGCTCGATGCAGGATCCGTGGACGCGTGCCGCGCACGCCTCGCTGACGGATCCGGTCTTCTTCCCCGCGCTCGGATTGAAGCCGAGGATGAAGACGAGGATCATCCCGACGATGATCACGCCGTAGATGATGGATGTGAGGCCCTTTTGCCGAAAGAAGTCGAGCATGAACGCGCCGCGCTCATAACACGGACCCCACCCAGTTTCTATTCGGCGATCCGGAAAGGAACTACGTTTTCGGCGTCGACTGCAGCACGGCTTTTTCGAGGCCGAGCGCGAATTTCAGGACTGGAACGGCGTCCTCGAGTGTTGCGACCTCGTGCGCGAGGAACACCTCGTAGAACGTGTCGAGCGTGCGCTCGGGGTCCGCGGGATCCTTCACGGCATTCACGTTCGTCGAGACCTCGGCGAAGCCGTTGGCGAGCGCGGGCTCGGCGAGCTTGCGGACGCGCTCGAACAGCGTGGTCTCCTCGTCGCCCGGGAAATCGGAGCGCTGCCCGCGGAGGACGAGGCGCACGCGAACGCGGCCGTCGCCGAGCGGTCCGACGCGGACACCCGAATCGAGGATCAGGTTCTCGCGGACGCGTTCCGCGAGGACGACCTCCTCCGGCAAGGTCCTGAAGACCTCGAAGCCGCTCGCGATGAGCGCCTTCTTCAGCATCTGGGGAGTGGCGGGCGTGGGCAAGGCAGTCACGGTGATGCGGTCTTTGAAGCTGTCCAATTTCGGCGACACCGGAACGAGGGCCCGATGCGAGTGTCCTACATTCTGGCGAAAGCGCCTCGTGCGTCAACACCTCCTTTTGCTGGGCTCGTGCCTGGGCTCCCGGCGTGCCTGGTTTGCCTCCCGCGTCATGCCGCTTTCGGGCTAGCAGCCGAGGAGTTGCGTGATCACGGGCCGCCTCTGCTACGCTTCGAGGCGGCGCCGTGACGAAGAAGACCACTCCGACCCCCGCCCAAGGCATCAAGATGCCGAGCGGCGTCCACGCGATGCGTCGCGGTGGCGCCCGGCGTGAGGTCACCGAGCGAGTCAGCCTCAAGTCGAAGGATGGCGAGACGTTGGACGGCTGGGCGCTGAACGTCAGCCGCGGCGGCCTCCGCGCGATCCTCGAGGAAAAGGTCGTGCTCGGTCAGACCTTCGACGTCGCCATCGGGACCGACGAGGTGCTGCTCCGCCCCAGCCGCGTGGTCTGGGTCCAGGAGGAGCCGGACGGCGTCATCGTGGGCCTCGAGTTCACGAGCATGTCGGGGACGCACAAGTCCGCGCCGCCTCCTCCGCTCGAGAGCGACGCGACGACGACCGCTCCGGGTGGCGCCGACGCCGATACCGGCGGCGGCATCTCGGAAGACTAGAGAAGACTAGCGAGACTGACGCCCTAGCCCTTGCAGGCGAGGTCGATGGTCGTCTTGCCCTTGGGCGTCGTGTACGTCGCCTGCGCGGTTCCGTCGAACGTGATCTCGACCTTGAGGGCCGCCGCGTTCGAGATGGTGATCTTGCCGCCGGCCTCCGGGCACGCGCCCTGGCAGCGACGGAAATCGGTGATCTCGGTGCGGAGGAAGCGCTCGCGCACCTTGCCCTCGGACACGCCGGACACGCCGTAGCAGCGCTCGCCGAAGCGCCAGGTCACGTCCTTCGTGTTCGTGCGGGAGAAGGCTTTTCCGCGCGCCGTCGTCCCCGAGAGCGCGCCTTGCCAGTGCATCGAGCGCGCGAGACCGGCCGCGCTGATCACGGCGTGAGCGGTCCAATCGATCGTCGAGCGGTTCACCTGGAGATCGTTGCCGACGAGGTCGAGCGTCAGCATGCCGGGCGCCGTGGCGTAGGTCGCCACCAGGCGGCCGTGGATCTTGAAGATGCCGTTCGGTCCGGCGCAGTTGGCGAAGTCGTACGTGACCGTCTTCGCGGCATCGTCGCTCGTCACGGTGAGGCAGCCCTTCGGGAAATACAGCGCCTTCGCGCCGTCACCGACCGCGGCGCCCGTAAGCTCGGCGCCCGCGAGATCGCTGCTCGATGCGAGCGTGAGCGAGCCACTCGACGGCGTCGCGGAGACGAGCGACGAGGTCACGACCTCGGCGTCGATCTCGGCGGCCGCGGAGTCGGTGCCGTCCTCGGCGAGGGCCTGCGGATCCTCCGCGAGGTCGGTCGTCGCGGGCGTGCTGTCCTTCTTGCAAGCAGAAGCGGTGATGACCAGCAGACCCGTCAGCGCGACCACGCAGAGAACATTGCGGACAACGTGGCTCGCGGCCATGCGAAGACTCCTTCTCGAGACGCCAGCGATTGGTGCAGTCAACATGCCATGGAGCAGTGCCGAACGCGACGCGATCCGCTCTGGAATTACCGGTCCGGAAGGCCTTCGGGGGGTGGACGCCGGCACGTCCACCGGACCTCGATGCGACCGGGATGGGATTCCCCCAGCGCGTCCCGTGTGCGAGAAAGGAGGTGTGAGAAGCTCATGACGCAAGGAGCCACGCGCGCACGCGTCCTCCATTGGTTCGTCCGCGGAGGCGTCGCCCGCACGCCGGACGGCAAGGAGATCGCCATCGACGTCGATCCCCTGGTCATCGGTCGCGACGAGGGCGCTCAGATCCGGCTCGCCGATCCCGAGGTGAGCGCGCTCCACTGCGAGCTCCGCGCCGTGAACGAAGGCGTCCTCGTGAAGGACCTCGGCAGCACCAACGGCACGTTCGTGGGGTCGGTGCGCATCCGCGAAGGCGTCATCACCACCGCCAGCGATGTGCTCGTCGGCTCGACGCGCATCACGATCGAGCCCACCACCGGCAAGCAGCGCGTCGATGTCGGCTTCGCGGATCGCTTCGGCGATCTTGTCGGCTCGTCGCCCAAGATGCGCCGCGTCTTCGGCGTCCTCGAGAAGGTCGCGAACACCGCGCTGTCGATCCTCATCCTCGGCGAGACCGGCACCGGCAAGGAAGTGGTCGCCAAGAGCGTGCATGATGCAAGCGATCGCAAAGGCGGTCCCTTCGTCGTGCTCGACTGCGGCTCCATCCCGGCCAGCCTCGCGGAGAGCATCCTCTTCGGCCACGAAAAGGGCGTCTTCACCGGCGCCACCGAGCGCAAGAAGGGCGCGCTCGCCGAGGCCCACGGCGGAACGCTCTTCCTCGACGAGCTCGGAGAGCTTCCGCTCGAGCTGCAACCGAAGCTCCTCCGCGTGCTCGCCGAGCGCCAGGTGAAGCGCGTGGGCGGCAACACCCTCGAGCCCATCGACGTGCGCGTCCTCGCTGCGACGCGTCGCGATCTCGGCGTCGAGATGAACGCAGGGCGCTTCCGGAGCGA
>JAXDMI010000893.1:0-7383 GCA_034666145.1 Myxococcales bacterium
GGCCGAAGCGAAAATTCCGGCCCACGACGACGGCTTTGGCGCCGAGGCGACCCGCGAGCAGCTCGTTCGCGAACTGTTCGGGCGTCGACGACGCGAGCTTCATCGTGAACGGCTCGACCACGACGTCGTTCGCGCCGTTCTCGAGGAGCAGCTCGATGCGTCGTGCGAGCTTCGTGAGCTGCGGAGGTGCACCACGTCCCAGGACCTCGCTGGGATGCGGGTCGAACGTCAGCACCACGCAGCGCAGTCCGCGCGCGGCGGCGAGCGCACGTGCCTGACGCAGCACCGCTTGGTGGCCGAGATGCACACCATCGAAGTTTCCGATGACGACGACGCTCGGTCCCATCACAGCTTCGTGCACGGGTCGGGTACGGGGTGATCGTCACAGGTCGCTTGATCCTCGGGCCGCGCTTCGACGACCTCGAGGACCGCGCGTGCTCCTTGCGAGAGCAGGACATGACGAGGCTTGGCCGAGCACGACGAGATGTCGCCGTCGGGACGGACGGCGCCCTCGGACGGCGCGCAGCCGCCGATCTCGTTCGGCACCGTCCACGCTTGGCCCGTGGAATACACGAGGGTCATCGCGTAGCGGCCCTTGGGGAGGCAGCCTTGCCGGATCTCGCGCACCGACGGCACCCTCGCGAGCGCCGTCGCATCGAACACCGGCTTGTCGCCCACCTCGCTGGCATCGGCGCTCGGCGCCGTGAGGTGTGGCGTCACGAGCAGACCACCAACGTCGATGCGCCGCGGATCGAAGCAGAGCGCGGCCGGCTTCACGAGCACCGTGACGTGATCGCGAAGCGCCGCGCTCGTGGGTGCATTCGGCACCGGACCCACGATGGTCTTCGCGAGACTGTCGTCGAGCAGCGTAATCCCCTGGATGATCACCACGGGGCCAACCGGCTTGCCCGTGACCGCAGACTCCTCTGGAGTGCCTTGAATCACGAGTGATTGGGGATCGGCGCGTCGCAGCGGATCATCGGCGAGCTTGATGAACGCGACCTGCGGCCAGAGGTCGGGCACCGCCGGATTCTCCGGAATCGACACGCCGCGGCCGTAGACGAGCAGCCCACCGTTGCCGTTCGGCGGGAGCGGCGGGAGCTGGAGCCCGAACGGATCGTTGGGGCTCGTCGCCGTCGTCGTCTCGGCGGGCGCCACGCCCCACACCATCTTCACGGACAGGAAGCTCCTCTGGTACGCGGTCAGCGTGGCCGCCGACGGCGTCTTCGGCGGCGCGAGGATCTTCGCGTCCTGCGTCATCGCGATGATCGGAACCGCGAGCTTGTCTCCGGTGGGATTCGCGGACGAGACCTCCGCCTTGCTCACGTCCTCGGGTCCCTCGTTGCTCGCGTCGTTCTTCCGCGGATGGAAGTACGGACGCGTGAACGGCACCACCGAGGCCACTGTCACCGGGATGTTGTCGGCGACGTAGCCGTCCTGGTCGACGACGAAGTCCGGGATCGGGCCGGTGCCGCTCTGCGGAGTGCCGACGTCCACGGGCAGGTAGAGCGGCTGGTAGTTGGGGTTGCCCGCGTTCTTCCGTGCGTCCTCGAGATCGATGAAGCCACCGCCGATGTCGCCGGCCTCGGGGAGGTTCCGGAACTTGAACGTCGGCCAGAAGCGCCCGCGTCGATCGTAGAACGCGGAGAGCTGATACGAGCCGCCCTGGAGCGGCGCGATGGTGAACGGCACCGACGCCGTGATCGACGCCGTGTCGGACGGACAGAACAACGTTGGCCCGACGCTGCGCGGCTCGTTCACGAAGAGCGCATCGCCCGGCACCGCCACGAAGTTCACGGCCGCCGTCGCGATACCGGCCGGCGGAGGCGGATTGCGCCGATCGAACACCAGCACCACGGCATTGCCGACGATGTGCCCGTTCTGCGAGCAGGGCCGTGGGCCGACGTACGTCACGGTGCCACGAATGACGCCGCGTGCGGGAAAGAGCCGCGCGTCGTTGCGCGTGTCGTCGATCGGCACGTCACCACATGCCGCCATCGCCGTGGCGACGAGCAAGACGAGCGGGAGTGCGGTGGGACGCGAGTGAGTCATCAGAATCGATAGGTGGCCATGGCCATGACGCGACGGCCGACGAGCTGTCCGAACGGATGCTCGCGATGTCTCACGTCGAGGATGTTGAAGCCGTTCACGCTCAGCTCTGCCTGATTCCCCAGGAAACGATAGCCGAGACGGCCGTCGAGGAGCGTGTAGTCCGAGACGTCGAACCTCTGCTGTTCGATCGACTGACGGACGAAGTTGGTGACCTGCTCGGCCCAGATTTGCGAGCCGATGTAGTGGAAGTCGACCGAGCCATCGATGCCGGCCTTCGTGCGGAGCTGCACGCCCGCGTTCACCTTGTGCACCGGCGTTCGCTGGTCGGCGACGATGCGCGAGAGCTGCTCGGCGGTGCAGCCCGTGTTGTCCTGCTGCGACGTGTTGAGCGTGTAGTTGCCGTAGATGTCGAGGCCTTCGATGGGGAACGTGCGGAGGCCGGCCTCGCCGCCGTACACGTTGTAGGCCTGGCACTGGTTCTCCCAACCGCCGAGACCGACGGGGTAGAGGCCCGTCTGCGGATCCTGTCCGCCCGCCGCCGCGAAGTCGCCGACGGTGACGGGCCGGTTCTCCGAGAGCTGGATGAGGCTCGAGATGCGGTTGTAGAAGAACGACGCGTCGATGACGAAGTACTCGCTGTCCTGGCTCAGGTAGCCGAGCTCGGCGGAGAGGATGCGCTCGGCATTGACGATGAACCCCGGAGTCTCGCGACGTACGCCCTCGGAGATCTGCGCGGCGCCGGTGACCGGGAGCTGGATGGGCAGCGCGAGATACGACTCGAGGAACGTCGGCTTGCGGAACGCGCTCGAGATCGAGGCGCGGATGGTCGACAGCTTCGTGGGGTGGATGAGCACGGCGCCGCGCGGCGACTGCTGGAAGGTCTCGAGGTACGGCACCCAGTCGATGCGGTAGTCGGCGACCAGCGCGAGGATGGCGCCGATCTTCAGCTCGTCGTGCACGAAGAGGCCGTAGTGGTGCTCGATGCGACGCTGATCGAGGTACGTCCAGTTGACGTCCTTGTAGCGATACGCGCCGCCGACGCGGAGATCGTTCCCGAGGTCCTTCGCGAGCTCACTCTTCGCCTTGTAGACGAGCTCGCCGTCGATGATGTTCTCCTCGGCGCGCGCGGGGAGCACCGACTGGCCGATATAGTTGACGTTCAAACTATTGTCGGCGCGGAGTCGGTTCCAGAAGACGCGCGCGTCGAAGTGCTCGCCGTTGAAGTACGACGTGACATCGGTGGAGACGAAACGCGGCAAGACGATGTCGTTGAGCGGACCGATGCCGAGGACCTCGAGCGAGCCCTGCGCGAGGCCGGCGCCGATCCCGAAGGTGCCTGCTTTTCCGAGCTCGCGTGTGCCGCGTACGTCGATGCGAACGGTGCGCGCGCTCTCTACTTGATCGCCGATGCCGGTGCGGATGTCGGCGCGGCCGTTCGGGACCTCGCGTGACCAGCGCGGGAGGTAGTCGTAGCCGGCGGCGAGTCGCCACGCGAACTCGTTCTCGCGACCGGATGCCCAGAGGCTGCCGTGAGTCTGTGCCTGCGTGCCGTAGCCGCCCGAGATCCCGTTCTTACCTTCGCCGGGCTTCTTCGTGATGATGTTGATGACGCCGTTGAAGGCGTCGGCGCCGTAGAGCGCGGAGCCGGGGCCGCGGACCACCTCGATGCGCTGGATGTCCTCGACGCCGATCGACAGCGCCTGCCAGATGGTGGCGCCGAGGAGATCGACGTAGACGCTGCGGCCGTCGACGAGGACGAGCGTCTTGTTGGAGAGGCGCTGGTTGAAGCCGCGGATGCTCACCTCGGTCTGACTCCCGGTGACCTCCATGACGTCGACACCGGCGAGACGGCGCAGGAGCTCGGGGATCTTCGTGATGCCCGAGAGCCGGATGTCCTGCTCGGTGATGATCGACGTCGAGTTCGGCGCGTCGACCGGGCTCTGCGTGCCCTTCGAAGCGGTGACGATGCTCTCGGCGAACACGTCCTCGGTGCGCGCGGCGCCGATGTCGCCGGAAGGTCCGCCCTCGGGCTTCGTCGGCGGCGGCGTGATGGGCGGCGAGATGGCAGCGCCGGCGTCCGCGGGAGCACCGGCATCGGCGGTGGGCACCGCCGTCGGCGACTGCGCTTGCGCAGCCTCACGCGCTGCTTGCTGCTGTCGCTTGATGCGCGCTTCGAGGTTCTTGAGGATCTGCGAGGCCTCCTCCTTGTCGGGAGGATTGCCCTCGAGGTACTTGTGGAAGTAGGTGATGGCCTCTTCGAGATCGCCGGCCTCCGCGTAGGCGCGCGCGATGTTGTAGAGGACGTTGGGGTGCGGAAGGAGCTGGTACGCCTTCTGCAGCTCCGCGATGCCGTCGTCGTATTTGCCGGCGGTGATCTCGTCCATGCCCTTCTTGAAGTGCGAGCGCGCTTCGGTACGGGCGTCGGCGAAGGCCGGTGTGGTGCGGAGGACGAGCAGCGCTACGACCGCGATCGCCAGCAGCGCGACGAGCACACGCGAATTCGAACCCTTCGCGCGCATCGTCGGGGCGAGAGATTAGCGCGGAGGCCCATGGCAATCGCGCCAAATCGCGCGTGGCGCGACCCGCGCCAGATCGCGCGAATTGGCGCTATCCGCACCGCCGGAGGGGCGCCGGCGCCCGCGAGACGTCACCCGCTCGGGCGACGTCGTCACTCGTTCGGATGACGCTCGGGACCCGGAAATTGCGGCGATCATCGAGTTTCTCGACGGCACGACGGTTGCGAAGGACTATGGCGTGCTGGTCATCAACATTCGTGAAGGGGGAGACTCGATGAATTGCTCGAAGCTCGGTCTGTGCGGCGGTGCAGTGATGCTTCTCGCGCTCGCGGCGGCGCCGCTCGGATGCGAGAACCCGTCGTCCTCGAGCGGCGGCGTCACGCCCGACGGCGGCGGCGTCTTCGAGCCGGACGGCGGAGGCAGCCCCGACGCCAATGTCGATCCGGTGGTGCAGAGCGAGTGCGTTCCGCCCACCAAGGGCCCGACGATGCACGGCGGCGGCAGCACGAGCGATCCCGACGAGACGTGGACCGCGGACGGCAGCCCGCACATTCTTCCGTTCGACACGACCATCTACAAGACGGTCACCGTCGAGCCGTGCGCGGAGGTGCTCATCGCCGACGGCCATCAGATCACCATCCGCAACGGCGGCAAGCTCGTCGCCGAGGGCACCGCGACGAAGCGCATCCACTTCGGGGCGAAAGACGCGGGCAAGCCGTTCGCGAACATCCGCACGCTCGCGCCCTCGACCGCGCGCTTCGCGTACACGACCATCGACGGCGGCGGGAAGCCGCTCGCTACGACGACGTACCTCGCCGGCACGCTCGACATGAGCGGCGACGGCAACCAGCCCACGCAGGAGGTGCTCTTCGTCGATCACGTCACGATCGACGGCTCGCAGAGCAACGGTCTCGTCATGCAGAGCAACGCTGGATTCGCGGCGGGCTCGAACGCGCTCGTGGTGAAGAATGCAGTGGCCCATCCGATGAGTGTGTGGGCGAACGCGGTCGGCGGCATTCCCGTGGGTTCTTACACGGGCAACGGCATCGATCAGATCCTCCTGCCCGCGACGTCGGGCAACGAGACGATCACCGAGACGCAGACGCTCCACGAGCGCGGCGTTCCCTATCTGGTGGGCCATGCCACGAGCGGTGGCGATCTGCGCGTCGACGTTCCCGCGGGCAAGCCGAGCGTCACGCTCACCATCGAGCCGGGCGTCACGATGAAGTTCAAGAAGAAGGGCGTCTTCCGGATCGCGGTGGCGACGAGCTCGTCGCCGGCGCGCGCATCCCTGATCGCGGCGGGAACCGCGGCGAAGCCCATCGTCTTCACCTCGAACGAGGCGGCGCCGGCAGCTGGCGACTGGTTCGGCCTCTGGTTCGGCGACGTCCCGAGCGCGACCGACAAGGTCGATCAGGTGCGCGTCGAATATGCCGGCGGCACGAGCGTGACCGGCTCGGGATCGTGTCCCGACAACAGCGAGGGCAACAACGATGCGGCGATCCGCATCTTCGGATATCCGCCGTCGGAGTTCGTCACCAACACGACGATCCTCGCCAGCGGGACGAACGGCATCGATCGCGGCTGGCGCTCCGATTCGCCGCTCGTCGAGTTCCTCCCCACGAACACGTTCACGAACATCGCGCTCTGCCAGCAGACGTTCGCGCCCAACGCGGCGAACAACTGCCCGGCACCGGCGTCGGTGCCGTGCCCGCAGTGACCCAGCAGTGACCTAGCGCGAAGACGCGGCGTTCACGGCGCGCGCGTGGTGAGCTTCACGAACCACGGCGCGCTGCGGACGGCGTCGAAGTCCTTGTCCTTCGCGGCGCGAGCGCGAACGGCGTCTCCGCCGCGCTGGATCGCGAGATCGAGCGCGGCTTCGGCGCGTCCGTCCTTCAGACGCGCGTAGGCGCACGCCAGGTTGTACGCGGGGAGCTCGCGCGTGGGATCGACGTAGGCGGCGCGCGTGAAGAGCTCGACGGCGCGATCGAGCTTGCCCTTCTCGAGAGCGCGAAAGCCCGTGTCGTTGTAGACGAGCGAGGCGAAGCGCGCCGCGGGCATGCGGACGACCTGGAACTCGTCGCACCATTCCATGCAGTTTGCATGCACCACGATGCCGAGCTCGGTGCCGTCCGGGGCGAGCACGAGAGCGTTGAGCTCCGTGACGTTGTACGGGATCTCGCCGAGCGTCGCGGGCGTCATGAGGCGATGCGGAGCGGAGTACGTGATGGGATGCACGGGCGGCTCGCCGTCGACGGCGCCGCCGAGCTTCACGAGCGGCTGCGAGAGGAGCTTGTCGTCTGCGTTGCCGGCGCCCTTCGTGAACGACGAATCGATGCGCGCCACGTTCACGACGATGTCGGGGTACGCCCAGCTGCCGGCGAGGGGCGGCGGGCGGAGCATGCAGTCGCGACGACCGAGCGCGGGCAAGCCGGAGTCCTTGATGAACGCGGCGATGGCGCGCTCCTTCGCGGGATCGCCGGCGGGGCTGTCGTCGTTCTTCTGCGAGGTGAGGAAGCGGCTGTGGCCGGCGCGATCGACGAGCTCGCAGCGCGTGTTCATGGCGTTCACGCAGTAGCCGAGCTCGGCGCCGTCGCGGGTGAAGCCGGCGTGCTCGGCGGGATCGGGGAGGCACGTGCGGAGATCGCTGGGGTAGCCGATGACTTTGATCGGGGCGCGGGAGGGGAGCGCGGGGATGGCGAGGGCGTGGGGCCACGGGGGCGCGGGCGTGGGCGCGAGTGCGGGCGCGGACGCGGACGCGGACGCGGACGCGAGTGCGGACGCGGACGCGAGTGCGGACGCGAGTGCGGACGCG
>JAXDMI010000894.1:0-8525 GCA_034666145.1 Myxococcales bacterium
CCGTCGCGACGGTGAAGTTGTTCCCGAAGGACGCGAGCAAGCCGGCGGCCGAGCTCGTGGTCGGCGAGGCCTGCCCGGGTCATCCCGCCGACGTGGTCGTGCTGCGAAAGGCACCCCATCGCGTGGCGGCATGCGCGCCGCAGGACATCGTCGGCTATCTCTCCGGCGACGCCGCGGCCCTGGCCGACAAGCATCCCTTCTCGCTGCGCATGGACGAGATCGAGGAGCTTCGTCTCGAGCACGGCGCCGAGACCATCGAGATCGCGCGCAAGGGCACCGGCTTCCATCAGCGCGCGCCCACCGATCGCGAGCTCTCCGAAGCCGAGGCCGATGCCGCGACCCAGCTGCTCGAGCGCATCGCCATCTCGGAAGCGAAGGCCGTCTCGCGAGGCGCCGGCAACGCTTCTCCTTTCGTATCGACGGGACGCGCCGTCGTTCGCACGGGCGAGCGCGAGCAGGTCGTGGAGATAGGCCCCCCGGGTCCCGACGGTCGCACGACGCTGCGCAGGCTCATCGACGACGCGCGTCTCGAGGTCGACGCGAGCGTCCTCCGTCGGCTGGTTCCGCGAGGAACCACGTTGCGACCGCGCACCGTCCTCGATCACGAAGCGCGCCGTCCGACGCGCGTCCTCCTGCGATGCGGCGTCGATCAGGAGCTCGTCGACAAGGGCGAGGGCTTCCGGCTCGTCACGCCAACCGGTTACGAGACCGACGGCGCGATCGTTCAGCTCGTCGACGCGCTGACCAAGGGCCGCATCGACGTGTGGGTGGCAGACGAGGACGACGGCTCGTTCGGCTTCACGAAGGACGGCTGCCACGTGATCCTCACGTTCGAGGACGGAAACGCCCCCGTCACCGTGTGGTTCGGCGCGGAAGCGGAGGGCGGCGTCTATGTGAAGGCCGAGCCGCGCACCGGCGTCCTCGTCGCGCCGCGCGCGGTTCGCGATCTGGCGAAGAGCCTCTACGTGAGCCGCGGCATGCTCCGCACGGACGCCGCGAAGATCGAGCGTGTCAAGGTGACCTCGCACGGACGGCCGGTGACGCCGCGCGACGCCGTCGCCGCCACGGAAGCGCTTGCCGCGCTCTACGTCGATCGGGTGGTCTCGCTGACGAAGCTCGACGGTGCGCCCGATCTCGTCATCGACGTGGCGGTGACCGAGGGCGGCCCGCCCCGGAGAATCGCCTGCCGTTCGGTCTCCTCGACGCAGCACCACTGCGTGCTCGAAGGCGTGAAAGCGACCTTCGCCGTCGCTACATCGAGGCTCGCGGCGCTGCTTCCGGCGAGCGAGACCGATGCCGGAGCGCTCGACGCGGGCGGCCTCGAGGCAGGCGAGGCAGGCGCGCGCGACGCCGGAACCCCTTGAATATTGCGCCGCCGAGCGGGCCGCGATAACGAACGTGGGGTGGCACCGCGTCCCGTAGTGAAGTGGGCAGGAGGCAAGACGCGCCTCCTCGACCGCCTCATGAAGCGACTGCCGCCCGGTCGCTTCAAGACCTACGCCGAGCCTTTCTGCGGAGGGGGCGCGATGTTCTTCGCGCTGGCCGCCGAGCCGAAGCGTCGCTTCACGCGCGCGATCCTCGCCGACAAGAACGCCGAGCTGGTGACGCTCTACCAGGTCATCAAGAACGACGTCGGGCCGCTCATCGATCGGGTGCGCGGATACCAGGACGACTACTATCGGCTCGACGACGACAAGCGACGCGAGCGGTTCTACGAGGTGCGCGCCCTCGACTCGACGACGCTCGACCCGGTGGAGCGCGGCGCTCGGCTCCTCTTCCTCAACCGCACGTGCTTCAACGGTCTGTGGCGTGTGAACGCGGCGGGGCGCTTCAACGTGCCGTTCGGCAAGTACGCGAGCCCGCGCATCCTCGACGCCGAGGTGCTGCACGCGGCGCACGAGGCGCTGTCGGTCGCCGAGATCCATCTCGCCGATTTCTCCTTCGTCACGAAGCAGCTCAAGCGCGGTGACTTCGCGTACTTCGATCCGCCGTACGTGCCCGTGTCGAAGACCGCGAACTTCACGGCGTACGCGTCCGATCCGTTCGGGCCTGCCGAGCAGGAGCGACTCGCGAGCGAGCTCGCGCGCCTGAAGAAGATCGGCGTGCACGCGATGCTGTCGAACGCGTCCACCCACGAGATGCGAAAGCTCTATGTGGGTCACGACTTCGTGGTCGCCGAGATCCAGGCGGCGCGCTCCATCAACTCCGACCCGAGCAAGCGCGGCGACGTCACCGAGCTCGTCGTCACCACCTACGATCCCGCGAAGGCCGCGAAGGCCGCGACGGCCGCGAAGGCCGCCAAGCCCGCGCGTGCCGTCGCGCGCGCGCGCCGGACGGCCGCCGGATGAGCCAGCACGGTCCGAAGGATCACTCGCACAAGCTCGCGCCCGAGGAGCTCATCCGCCTCAAGGTGAAGGCGGAGCTCCGGAAGCGGCTCCGCGGCGTGCGCAAGACCACCCCCGCCGAGGCCTGCGCGGCGCGATCGCGCCTGCTCGTCGCTCGCCTCGAGACGCATCCTGCGGTGATGGCCGCCAAGAGCATCGCGCTCTTCTGGCCGATCGAAGCGCGTCACGAGGTCGATCTCCGTCCGCTCGACACGACGCTGCGCGCGCGCGGCGTTCGCATCGCGTATCCCGCCATCGATGCCGACACCAACGTGATGACCTTCCGCTTCGTCGAAGACGTGACGCTGCTCGACGAGAAGGGCTTCGGCTTTCGCGAGCCGTCGCCAGAAGCGCCCGAGGCCACCGCGCTCGACGTGGTCATCGTTCCGGCCATCGCCGTCGACCCGACCGGTCATCGCATCGGGTACGGCGCGGGCTACTACGACCGCACGATTCCGCGGTTCGTGCCGCCGGGCGTTTCGATTGCGGTGGCCTACGACTGGCAGCTCGTCGCGGAGGTGCCCGCGACCGAGCATGACGTGCGCTGCCGGTGGGTGGTCACCGACGTGCGGACGTTCGACGCAGACGTGTGACCGAACGGTCGTGAAAACACGACTAGACGATCAATTTCCGGTGCGTCGCTGGCTGCGGCCCTTGGCGTGGCAGTCCGCGCAGGTACCGTACATCTCGTGTTTGTGGCTCAGCAGCTCGAAGCCGTAGCGAGCGGCGATCTTCTCTTGGAGCTCCTCGATCTTGGGCTCCTCGAACTCGATGATCTTCGCGCACGACGTGCAGATGAGGTGATCGTGATGCGACGACTCGTCGGCGAGCTCGTAGCGCGTGAGCCCGTCGCCGAACTTGCGCTCGAAGGCGACGCCGCACTCCGTGAGCAGCTTGAGCGTTCGGTAGACGGTGGCGTAGCCGACCTTGGGATCCTGCTGGCGCACCTCGGCGAGCAGCTCCTCGATACTGATGTGGTTGGGAGCGTTGAAGAACGTCTCGACGATGAGCTTTCGCTGATCGGTGGAGCGCAGCCCTCGGCGCTCCATATGGGTGGTCAGGAGCTCACGAAAGTGATCGAGGTTGGGCGCCGCCCCGTCGCCATGAGGTGACTTCGGCATCACGACTTTCCCCCGCTCCAGACAACCGACCGCATTGAGGAACATGTCGCGCCTGCACCGCGAGCCGTCAAGACGTAACCGCCCGCCGCCCTGCCGTTCTCGGCCGTCGGCGCGGCTGTGCGTCGTCGCGGCACTCTTCCTGACGGTCGTGTCCTCGTCGCATGCGGCCTGGGCGCAGCAGGATCCGCAGAGCCCAACCTCGGTCGAGCCACCGGTCGACGACGCGGTCACGCCGCGGGTCCGGCTTCGTACCAACCTCGCCATCGATTTCACCGTGACGGGCGTGCTCGCCGCGTCGCTCGTCACGTGGGTGCTGATCAAGCCCAAGCTGTCGGTGCCCACCTGCACCATCTGCGACGGCTCGAACGGGCAGGTGAACGCGGTCGACGACTTCTTCCGCACCGCGCTGAAGCACGGCTCGGGCTCACCCGCCGGGACCATCAGCGACGTGCTCGCGTACGGCGTCGCGCCGGTCACGGGCATCGCGCTCAACATCGCGGTCCCGGTCTACGACCATCGCGGCGACGAAGCGGCGGAGAACGTCCTCCTCGTCGTCGAGGCATCGCTCGCCTTCGCCGCGATCCAGCAAGCGATCACCGCGCTCGTCCCGCGCGAGCGCCCCTCGGTCCATGCGCAGCCGAGCCCAGAGCGCGAGAGCTCGCTGCAGAGCCGCTCCGCGCTGGAGTCGTTTCCCGCCGGACACAACGGTTCGGCGTTCGCCATTGCGGCCGCCGGTGGAACCATCGCAACGATGCGCGGCTATCGTCTCGCGCCGCTCGTATGGATCGCCGGCGGCGCCATCGCGCTCGCAACGTCGTACCTGCGCATCGCCGCCGATCGTCACTACTTCACGGACGTGATGACCGGAGCCGCCCTCGGCATCGGCACGGGCATCGCGATTCCTCTCATCTTCCATCGGCCGGTCGGCGAGCGCCCCAGCGCTGCCACGCGCTGGCTGCAGGGCGCGAACGTCTCGACGACCGAAATCCCCGGCGGTCGGATCGTCGGCATCGGGTGGGGCTTCTGAGCGCGATGCTGTAGATTCGCCGGCGATGCGCGCCGCCTCTGCCTCGCTCGTCCTCTGCGCGGCGTACATGTTGAGCGCGTCGCACGCCGCCGCGCAGACCGCGGCGGACACGAACGAGCACGCGAGCGATACGACGGTCGCCGCCCGCCCAATCACCACGCCCGTCGCGCTGCACCACGACCTCTGGATCGACGGCGCTGCCACCGCGGTCCTTGCCGGCTCGCTCGTGACGTGGACCTTCGTGAAGTCGGACGCTCTCGCGCAGTCGTGCACGATCTGCGATGGCGCCGAGCCCGGCAAGGTCAACGGCCTCGACGATCTGTTCCGCAGCGCGTTCCGGCGTCGTGACGCCGCCGCGGCCAGCACGGCGGGCGACATCGTCAGCTACGGCGTCGGCCCCGCGATGGGCCTCGCGCTCACCGTGGGAGTTGCCGTCGCCGATCATCGTGGCGACGAGGTACCGCTGAATTCGCTGCTCGTGCTCGAAGCGTCACTCGCGGCCATCACCGTGAACGAAGCGCTGGGCGCGCTGGTGAGGCGCGAGCGTCCGCGCGTGCATGCGCTCGACGTGGCGACGAAAGGCACGGCCCTCGCCGACAGTGACTCGACGTCGTCGTTCCCGTCGGGCAGCACCGCGTCGATCATGGCGATCACGGCAGCGAGCGCCACCGTCGCGAGCCTTCGTGGTTATCGGCTCGCGCCGCTCGTGTGGATCGTCGGGACCACCGTCGGCCTCACCGCGACGTACTTGCAGATCGCCGCCGACAAGAGCTACTTCACCGACAACCTCGCCGGCGCAGCCGTCGGGCTCGGCGTCGGCGTGCTCGTTCCGGTGCTCTTCCATGGTCGCGCAGCGGCGCGCGCGAGCGCCGCGACGCGATGGCTCGAAGGCGCGACGCTCACGACGAGCTCGGTGCCGGGCGGTCGCGTGGTCGGTCTCGGCTGGGCGTTCTAGATCGCCGGATCGCCTGTATTTCAGGGTCGATCGTGAATCGATGCGGCGGAGGCGGGGCTCTTCGGCTTCGCGTTCGTCACGTCCTTCGCGTCCTCGGCGGCCTGCATCGCGATCGAGCCGCGACCGTGCTTCGCGCGTTCCTTCGCGCGCACCACGTAGAACGCGATCGCCACCAGGGCAACGACCGCGAAGACGAGGACGACCTTGCTGTTCACGGCCGCCCGCTCTTCACGGTCGTTCGACCGGCAGCCCCTCGGCTTCCCAAGCGAGGATGCCGCCTTCGAGGAACGCGAGGGGTGTGCCGGTCTCGGCCATCTTGTCGACGATGTCCTTCGTCTTCTCGCCCGCGCGATCGTAGAGGACGGGCTGGCCGGGGAGCATGAGCAGCTCGGCGAGCCGCTCCTCGATCTCGTCGGCGGGCAGGCTGGTGGCCTTCGGGAGATGCGCGCGCCCGTAGGCGGATGCGTCGCGTACGTCGACCGGCACGACCAGCCCTTGCTTGAGGAGCTCGGCGAGCTCACGCGCCTTCAGCGCCCCTTCCTGGCGCGGGAGGAACGGCTCGACCATCGCGCGGAGCTGCTTCTTCGAGAGCGGACCGACCTGCGCGTCGCCGAGCTTCTGATCGACGAAGAGCATGAACGTCGGCACCGATTGGAGACGCAGCTGGCGCGCGAGCATCGGCGACTTCTCGATGTCGCACTTCACGACCTTGATCTTGCCGGCCATCTCCTTCGCGAACGACTCGACTTCGGGCGCGATGGCCTGGCACTGCGCCGAGCTCTCGAGCGTGAACTCGACGAGCACGGGCAGCTCGCTGAGGAGGACCTCTTGCTCGAATTCGCGCTCGGTCACCGAGGGAAGGTTGCCGGTACCGCCAGCGCCGCGACCGCCCGCTCCCCCGGGTGCTCCCGGTGCGCCCGGGCCTTTGGAACCGCCGAAGATGTGCATGCTACAGGTTCCGTAACTCATCCCCGCGTCGGAACCAAGTCCATGAGCGGGGCCTCGTCGCGCCGACGGGATGTCGCCGATCAGCCTGTATTACGGAGTCCCGCCGCGATTCCGTTGATGGTGAGCAACAGCGCGCGATCGAGCTCGTGCGGCACCTCGCGCCCTCGTGCGACGAGCGCGCGCTTGCGCCGCAGCAGCTCGAGCTGGATGAAGCTGAGCGGATCGACGTAGGGGTTCCGGAGCTCGATCGATCGCGCCAGCGTCGACCCTGGCGCGAGGACGCTCGGCCGATCGAGGATCTGCATCACCGCGCGCTCGGCGCGACCGTGGTCGAGCGCAATCTTGAAGAAGAGCCGGCGCGCCACCTTCGCGTCCTCGACGAGGCTCGCGTAGCGCCGCGCGATGTCCATGTCCGCGGTGGCGAGCGAGACGGCGACAGCGTCGAGCGTCGACGCGAAGAACGGCCACTCCTCGTTCATGCGCCGCGCGAAGGCGAGGCCGCGCTCGTCGATGAGGCGACACAGTGCTCGACCCGCACCGAACCATCCCGGCACCATCTGGCGCGACTGCGTCCAGGCGAAGACCCACGGGATGGCGCGGAGGTCCTCGAGGGTGCGCTTTGCTTTGTCGCTGCGGCGCGTGGGCCGCGAGCCGATGTTGAGGAGCGCGATCTCGGCGAGCGGCGTCGACTCCTCGTAGTACTCGACGAAGTCGGGGTCTTGGACGAGCGAGCGATAGGCCTCGAGGCTCGTCTGAGCGACGCCGGCGAAGGCCTCCTCGAACGCGGAGTGATCCACCCCGCGATCGAGCGACGCGCGGAGGACGCCGCTGGCGGTGATCTCGAGGTTGCGCTCCGCGATCTCTTCGAGCAGGTATTTCCAGCCCAGGACCTCGCCTTGCTCGGTGAGCTTGAAGCGCCCGTCGATCGAGCCGTGCGGCAAGCTCTCGATGGCGCGCTGCGAAGGACCACCGCCGCGTCCGATCGAGCCGCCGCGGCCGTGGAAGATCTTGAGGCGGAGACCGTTTCGCTTCCCGACTTCCACGAGCTTCTGCTGCGCGCGATACAGCGCGAACGACGACATGAGAATGCCGGCGTCCTTGTTGGAGTCGGAGTAGCCGATCATGATCTCCTGCACGCCGCCGCGGAGCTCGAGATAACGGCGGTACGCGGGCTGCTGCGCGGCGCGCTCGACCTCGACGGGGCAGCGCTCGAGATCGTCGAGCGTCTCGAAGAGGGGCACCACGGAGACGTCGGCGACGCCCTCCTTCGGCCGATAAAGACCGGCGATCCGCGCGAGGACCAGCGTGGCGAGCATGTCCTCGTGACCGCGCGCCATGCTGAGGATGAACGACTCGGCGCCGCCCTTCGCGGTCACGGCGCGGATGCGGGCGACCGCCTCCATCGCGCGCATGCCGGCGGCGTCGGCGCGAGGCGGCGTGTGCTCGGTGACGAGCGCGCGCTCCAGCACGGCAGCATCGAGCGGCGCCTCGACATCGATCCAGAGCGAGAGGCGCGCCGCTTCACGGACCCACGCGGCCGGCACGCGCACGTCGAGCTGCGCGAGATGGAAGGCGAACGTCTCGACCTGTCGTTCGAGCGCCCGAACCCGGCGCAGTCCGGCGCGCGCGCCGCGATTCTCCTCGAGCGAGCGCGCCAGCAGCGCGAGATCGGCGAGCAGCGCTCCGGGCTCGGCATACGCGTGCGCCGGCAGAACGAGCTTGGCGGCGCCCGCGGCGCGTCCGTCGAGCAGCGCTTGCCGTCGCGCCTCGAGTCGCGCGCGCGCGAAGCGGAGCTTCTTGCGATACGGCTCTCCCTTCGTGGATGCCTCGAGCTGCGCCGCGAATGCCGGCATCGAGAGCGCGTCCTCTTCCAGCGACGCCATGAGCTCGGGGCTCGCCGGCACCCGGCGCGTGCTCTGCGAGAGCGCCTGACCGAGCGCATCGAGCGCATCGAGGTAGCGTCCCGCGACGCGCGCCGACTGCGCGTACGCCGTGTCGAGCGCGACCTCGGGCGTCACGTTGGGATTGCCGTCCATGTCGGCGCCGACCCAGGAGCCGAAGCGCAGGACGGACGAGGGGACGCGCAATCC
>JAXDMI010000895.1:0-6976 GCA_034666145.1 Myxococcales bacterium
TTCGTGCGCAGCGTTCTGCGGACAAATCGAACATCAGAGGGGGCGTCAATCCGTATCCCGTCGCCATGCCGGCCAGAGACGTGCCACGCGAAGGGCCTCTCGTCGAGAGGAGAATGCGCTCGTGGTCGTGGCGGCGCTCACTTATCGGCGGCTCGGCGCGTCGGCTCTGAACGACGCTCGCCCATCCGGCCAGCGGCTCGACGAACGCTGAATCGGCATAAAATTCCGGCTCCGGTGCCTGGTCGCTCACCGTAGGGCTCGCTCGCCCGACAGCCGTGGTGAATAGTACGGGTCCAGGAACCAACAATGACGCGTTCGACATGGTGTTGTGCGCTCGCGCTCGTGACTGCCGTCGGCTGGAGCGCCGCCTGCGGCTCGAAGTCGAATCCGACGACGACGGACTCACCCGATGCCGCGACTCCCGCGGGGGACTGTCCGCCTTGCACGTCGGATGACCAGTGCGCCACGGGCTCGGTCTGCGCGCAGATCGGCAGCGGCACCGTGTGCGCGCCCTCGTGTCCGACCGGCAACGAGTGCGCATCGGATCGCTCCTGCGCTCCGACGCTCACGGCGGCGGGCGGCCAGAGCGATCTCTGCGTTCCGATGAGCGACGTCTGTGGCGCGGCGACTGTCGGCGACGGCGGTGCTCCTCCCGTCGACGCGGCGATGCCTTACGACGCGGGCGCCACCGGAACGCCGACCGGCACGGTGACGGCGACCGGCGGCACGCTCTCGCGCCTCCTCTTCGCGGTGGCCGGCGACACGCGGCCCAACACCGAAGGCGACGTGGCCGGCTACCCGACCTCGATCATCACGCAGATCTTCACGAACATCGAAGCGCAGGCGGCACATCCGCCGTTCGTGGTCACGACCGGCGATTACATGTACGCGGCGCCCGGCGCGACGAGCTCCGCGAATCAGCAGCTCGCTCTCTATCTGGGAGCGCGCTCGAAATACTCCGGCCTCGTGTTCCCCGTGATGGGCAATCACGAATGCACGGGAGCCGACCTCTCGAACTGCGGTACGGGTAACACGAACGGCATCACCACGAACTACACCGCGTTCATGACGAAGCTCCTGGGGCCCATCCAGAAGACGCTTCCGTATTACACGTTCAGCATCAAGGCGACGGACAGCTCGTGGACCGCGAAGTTCGTGCTCATCGCGGCGAACGCGTGGGACAGCACCCAGTCCGCCTGGCTCACGTCGACGCTCGCGATGCCGTCGACCTACACGTTCATCTTCCGCCACGAGTCGGCGACGTCGTCACCGATGGCGCCGGGCGTCGCGCCGTCCGAGGCGATCATGGCGAAGTACCCCTACACGCTCGCGATCGTCGGACACACGCACAGCTACTTCCACGGCAAGAGCTCGCGCGAGGCCACCATCGGCAACGGCGGCGCGCCGCTCTCCAGCAAGAACTACGGCTTCGGTCTCTTCTCGCAGCGCGCGGACGGGGCGATCGTCGGCGACATGATCGATTACCAATCGGGCAATGCCGACAGTCTCTTCCACATGGTCGTGAAGCCCGACGGTACGTTCACGAAGTGAACGAAGTGCTCGCGGAGCGTGATGGCACAGGGTCGTAGCCGCTGGCTCCTCGTCGCGGCGGTCGGTGTGCTCGCCTCGGGCGCCATCTACGCCGTGCGACGTGCGGATCGTGAGCGTGAGGTGGCCGGTGTGGCCACCGAGCGCTCCGCGCGCGCCGTGAGCGACGCAGGACCCGACGTGGTGCTCGTGGTCCCGCACACGAAGCGCCCGATCGTGCTCGACGGCCAGCTCACCGATCCCGCGTGGCTCGACGAAGCGGTGCGCACCGGGCCTTTCCTCGAGTCCGGCGGCCCGCGCCTCGGCCATCAATACTCGGAGGCACGCTTCCTGTGGGGCGACGACCAGCTCTACGTCGGCCTCTACGCTTCCGACGAGGACATCCGCGCGACGCACGAGGCGCAGGACAGCCAGATCTGGCGCGACGACTCGTTCCGCCTGGCGTTCGACGACGGTGCACGCGAGTACCTCTTCGACGTGTCGCCGCTCGGGGCTCTCGCGGACGGCGTTCGCACGCTGGCGAGCCCGAAATCCGCCTTCGATTACACGTGGACGAGCCGCGCGCGCGTGGCTCACGAGCTCGAAGGGACGCCGAACGATCCGAGCAACAACGACGAGGAGTGGGTGATCGAGATGGCGATCCCACTCGCGTCGCTCGGGCGGAAGGGCGCGCACGGAGAGAAGCTCGGCCTGTGGGTGGCGCGCTGCGACACGCCCAAGGATCAACCGCGCTCGTGCGGTGATTGGGGCCGCACCCACGGTCGCGGCGTGCTCGTCCTCGACTGAGGCTCTCCTGCGCACGATGCCGGCGGGAACGGCGCGTGCACGACAGAGGACATGAGCCCGAACCTTCGCGGTGATCTCGTAAAAAGGGTCGTTCGCGTGCTGCTGCTCTTCGCGATCGCGGCGTGCGCGAACCAGGGGCCACCCGCCGCGCAGCCCACGCCGCCTCCGCCTCCGCCGCCCACTCTGACGTCCGAACACGTGCGACCCGAGACCGATGTTCATTACGCGACCGTGAACGGCGTGAAGATTGGATATCTGAAGCAGGCGGGAGGCGGTGGAGCTCCGGTCGTCCTCTTGCACGGATATGCGGAGACGAGCCATATGTGGCGCCCGTTGATTGCCAGTCTCGCGCAGCGACACACGGTCCTTGCGCCCGATCTACGCGGCGTCGGAATGTCCGACAAACCCGAGGAGGGATATGACAAGAAGACGCTCGCCGCCGACGTTCACGCGCTCGTCGAGTCGTTCGGGTACAAGCGCGTGAAGTTGGTGGGGCACGATATCGGTCTCATGGTGGCGTATGCGTATGCCGCCCAGTATCCGGACGAGGTCGAGAGCATCGCGCTCATGGATGCCTTCCTCCCGGGAATCGGGGAGTGGAAGGACGTCTGGTTGATGCGCGACCTATGGCACTTCCACTTCTACGGCGAGACGCCGCTGGCGCTCGTCACCGGCCGCGAGCGGATCTACCTCGAACACTTCTGGAACGACTTCGCTGCAGACCGAAGGCACTCCGTGCCCGAGGAGGATCGGCGGTTCTACACGGCGGCGTACTCCATGCCGGGCGCCATGCGCGCGGGCATGGAGTACTTCCGGGCCTTCAGCACGGATGCCACCGACTTCCAGGAGCTTGCGAAGTCGAAGCTTCCGATGCCCATGCTGGTCCTCACGGGAGAGAAGGCGTCCGGGAAATTCCTCATCGAGCAGGCCTGCCTCGTCGCTACGAACGTCCAGGGCGTGGTGATCCCCGGCTCGGGTCACTGGCTCATGGAGGAGGCACCGTCCGAGGTCATCCCACGGCTCGTGGCTTTCGCCGACGGGGAGGTGCCGACACCCGCGTCGGTATGTCCGCCGCGGCCGCCGTCGGAGGTGCGGCTCACCGCGGCGGAGATCGCTGCGCGTCAGAAGGAGGGGGTGGGCGCGGGCACGGGGGCAGGCACGTCGGGTGTGCCCGGTATCCTGACCACCGTCCTCAAAGGCGATCCGAGCAAGTCGGGCCTCTACACGATCGTGCTCCGCGTGCCGCCCAACACGCGCATCGACGCGCACTCGCATCCCGACGATCGCGTCGCGACGGTCGTCTCCGGAACGTGGTCGCTCGGCTACGGAGACAAGTTCGACGAGCAGAAGCTGAGAGCGCTTCCTCCGGGGAGCTTCTATACCGAGCCGCCGAGCCAGCCTCACTTCGCGCGCACCGGCGCGACCGCGGCCGTCATCCAGATCTCGGGGGTCGGACCGACGGGCACGAGCTACTGAAGAGGCGGAAAGCTCGAGCTCATTCCGAGGCTGCATTCCAGGCCTTTCGAGGATGAAAGACGAAGGCCCTCTTCGCGACCAGGGTCCGAGGGTTTGCGGTTGGTACGGATCCCGCAGAGGCCGGCAGCGCGCCGCGTCGAGGCTTATCCCCCCCCGAGTCCGACGCGGCGCGCTTTCTCCCTCTCCTCTCCGTATGGACGAAGCCACGAACCTGCTCGCGCTGGCGCCGTTGGCCGCTTCACGCTCCGAGGACGAGACGCTTCCCGAGGTCGCGCCGGCCAAGCGGGAGACCCAGCAGTTCGGGCGCGGGCGCGTGATCGTGCACTTGCTCGCGGACATCCGCGCCAAGCTCGCGCCGCTTCCGCAAGGGAAGCTGCGGCGCGCGCTGACGAACAAGCTGGAGAGCCTGCAGTACGTCGTCGACGCGTGGGCCGCGCTGATTCCGGCGCCCGAGCAGGTCTCGGCGATGCTCGAGGTGCTGCTCGCGCTGCAGGAGACCGCCGACGACGCGTCCGCGTCCGCGCAGCGCTGACTCGATGAGCGATGACCGAGGCTACGTCGGCATCGGGATCTACAACGGGAAGCGCACGTACAATTTCGGCGTGCTCGTTCGCACGGCACGGGTCTTCGGCGCGGACTTCGTGTTCAGCGTCGGCCATCGCAATCCAGCGGAGACGAGCTCGGTCAAAGCCGAGCTGACGATCCCGGTCTTCCACTTCGAGACCATCGCGCTGTTCGTCGCTTCGATTCCGGCGAATGCGCGCCTCGTCTGCGTCGAGCTCGCGGCGGGCGCCGTCGACATTCGCACGTATCAGCACCCGTCGAGGGCGGTGTATCTCGTCGGCCCCGAGGACGGTGCGCTGCCCGGCTCGATCATGAGGCAGCACGACACCGTGATCCTGCCGGGCGCGTATCCGCTCAACGTCGCGATGGCCGCGACGGTCGTGCTGTACGACCGTCTGCTCAAGCTACCGGTCTCGTAAGAGTGCTTTCGCGCTTTTGTCGAGCGGCGCGGTCGGGTAGTGATCGTCCATGCACGCGAAGGACCTGGCGGCCTGATGGGCGCTCTTGAAGACATCGCACGCCTCATGAAAGAGGCTGCAGCTTCGATCAAGACGGACGCGAAGGGCGCCGTCGCCAAGCTCGAGTCCGCCTATGCGCTCGCGCGCGAGAGCGGGAATGCGGACGACACTGCCGCCGTCGCCGAGGAGCTCGCGCGCGGGTGGGCTCGGCGCAAGTCGGCCTCGCGGTCATTGTATTATGCAGCCAAAGCGGCAAAGCTCGCGCCCGAGCAGAAGTCGTCGTGGACCACGCTGGCGAAGACGTGCGAGCTCATTGCGGCGCGTCTGCGAGGCGATCACCAGAAGCGCCGCGCGCAGGCCCTCTACCGCGCGGCGTCGGCGGCGTTCACGAAGGCGGCTTCGATGACGAAGGATCCGGAAGACAAGCGCTGGCTTCAAGAGCTCGCGGGCGACGCAGCGCGCCACGGCAAGCCAGCAAAGGCGAAATGAGCGTCTTCGTAGCGTGGTGAGGAACAGGTGCGGCGCGCCGCCTCTGCAGATACCCTCGTTCCACCGGGGGTTACTCGTGTCTCAGCTCATTCCGTTGCTCGCCAAGCTGAAGGAGTCCGGTGCGGAGCGAATCTTCCTCGCGCCGGGCGAGGTGGGCTACGCGTTCACCGGTGAGTCGCGGTGGCCGATCGACGGCGGCACCGTGAAGGCGACTGTGCTGCTCGAGGCGATCGCCGAGGTCATCTCGCACGACGAGCTGAACGACCTCCCCGGCAATCGCCCGCGGATTGTCCGGCACGAGCACGCGGGCGAAGGGTACGTCCTCGAGATCGTGCGGCAGGCATCGGGCATCGGGCTCGGGATCCGGTTCGCCTCCGCGCGTCCGGTGCGCAGTCCGACCTTTCGCGAGACGTCGCGCGACTCGGTACGCGAGTCGCTTCGCGATTCGGTGAGGGAGTCGCCGAAGGAAGAGCGGAACGAGCCACCGAAGGAGGCGCCGGTCGAGAGGCCCCGCAGTGTCAGTCGCCGCAAGATGCCGGCCGTGCGAGCCGACAAGCGGACCGTGCGCATCGAGCTCGACGACGAGGGCAACCCGGTCGACTCGGTCGCGGTCGATCTCGATCTACCTCCTCGGCCGCGCGTCACGCCCGGCGAACGCAAGAGCGCGAAGACGCAGGACCGGGTCCACGCCATCGACACGAAGCGTCTCCAGCGGCCTGCTGCGGGAATGCCGTCGGAGCCCGAGCCGATGATCGCGACGGAGCCGAATGCCGTCGACCCGGCGCGCGCCGAACGAATCCTGCAGACGATGCTGGGGCTCGACCCGCTCGCCGATCTGCCCCGGACGGGCTGGCTCTTGCGCGGCGTGCGGCCGTGCGAGTCGATCGCCGAGCACTGCTTCGGTGTGACGTTCCTGGCGATGCTCTTCGTCGATGCGATGCGCGCCGAGGGCGAGACCATCGACGGCGAGCGCACGCTGCGCATGGCGCTCGTGCACGACGCCGCCGAGGCGAAGACCGGCGACGTGCCGATGCCGAACAAGACGCCCGGCCTGAGCGAGGCGCTCCATGCGCTCGAGACGACGTTGATCGGCGAGCTGCTGCCTGCGCAGCAGCAAGCGGAGTGGAGAGACGCCGAGGAGGGCGACTCACTCGAAGCGCGCGTCGTGAAGGCCGCCGACAAGGCGCAGATGATGATCAAGGCGCTGTCCTACGAGCGACAGAAGCGGGGCCAGCTCGACGAGTTCTGGTCGAACCCGAAGAACTTCGACGACCGCGGAATCGACGTGGCGCGTGAGCTCTTCGCGGCGCTCGCGGCGGCAGCAGGGCGAAAGCTCCCGCTCAGAACCTGACCATGGCGGACGACGTGGCCGACATCGTGCGGACGGCGCGCCTCGTGATGCGCCGTCTCGTTCCCGACGACGCGCAGTCGATGTTCGATCTCGACGCCGACCCCGAGGTACTTCGCTACCTGCCCGGTGCGCCGCGCGTCTCCGTCGAAGAAGCACGGCGCTCGCTCGTGGACTATCAGGCGATCTATCGCGACGACGGCTTCGCACGCTGGGCAGTCATCGAGCAGGCGACGGGTGAATGGCTCGGCTGGTGCGGTCTCCGCCGGCAGCCCGACGGCGAGGTCGACGTCGGCTACCGCTTTCG
>JAXDMI010000896.1:0-6475 GCA_034666145.1 Myxococcales bacterium
GTCCCCCTCGCTCGCTTCGCTCACGAGCCTCCCCGATTCGCCTTCGGCGACCCGTGCTTCGCACGGCGAGAGTCAGAAGTTCTGGGTCTCGGGTCGTGCGAAGCACGACATCGCCATCGGCGATGGGGAGTCTCATCGCGAAGCGATGAGGGGGCCTCCGGCCCCGCCTGGGTAGAAGCTAAACGGACGAGCACGATTCTCGGCACGAGAATCGTGCTCGTTCATTTAGCGGCGCCTACAGTCCCATCTGACGACGCGCGAGCTCGCGCAGCAGCCCGTTCGCGATGTCGATGCGGAGCGTCGCGTCCTTGTCCTTGCGCCCCAGCGCGAACAGCAGCGGCGCCGCGGGGAGGTTGGCGCGCGTCGCATCGAAGCGCAGCGGCTGCACGATGAGCACCGCGCTCGCCTGGTTCCCGAGCGCCGTGAAGGACCGCGCGATCGCCGGCTCGTCGGAGAGCTTGCGATCGGGATGCGCGGTCGCACGGAGCGTCGGCACGGGCGATTCACCGGTCGCGAGCGAAAGGACGCCGCCGTCGATCGACCACGCGACACCGAAGCCGCCGTTGCGCGCGGGACCCGGTGCCTTCGGCGCGCCGGCATCGCGATCACCGGGTGCACCGGGACGCTTCGGCTGCTCGCGCGCGACCGTCGCGAGCGACATCTTGCCGACGCCGGCGAGCTCCTCCGACGACATCGTCACGTCGCGTACGTGCAGCAGCTCCTTGAACGGCGCAATCTTCAGGAGATCGACGCCGCCTCGCACGGCGCGCGTCGCAGCGTCCGGATCGCGGACCGGCGCTCGCAGCCCGAGGCCTTGCGGATCGTCCCACGCCACTGCACCGGCGAGCACTTCGCCGCGCGCCTTCGTGACGTCGTCGACGACGACGTGGAGCTTCTTCGCGTCGGCCTCGGCGAGTCGAGGCCCGAGCGCGGACGTCACGGCCTGCTCGAACGCGCGTCCCTGCTCGGCGCGGTCCTCTTCGCCGTCGCGCATGAGCAGTGCCGCCGCCGACGTCGCCGGGAGCACGCCGATCGGCGCGAGGTCACCGAGCTTCATGCCGTCGGTCCACTTCGTCGCCTCCCCGCCGCCCGCCGCGGGCGTCATGGTCGAGACGATCGACAGGCCGTCCTCGATGACCTCGACGGCGATCCGCATCTTCTCGAGATCGCCGACCACGCCGATCCGCCGCGTGACCCAGGCATCGACGGCGCTCACGATGGCCTTCGGGTCGCCGAAGTCCGGCGCGCGGCCACCGTGGTTGCGCCGCATGCGTTCGTCCTCACCGAGGAGGAACGACTTCGCCGAGGCCCAGCCTTCGTCGAGCTTCGGCTTCATCGCCGACGCGAGCGCAGCGCGCGGCACGTCGAAGACGACGGCGCCCTCGACGGGGAGCGGCCGCTTGGGGAGCGTGCGCGTCACATAAGGAGCGAGCGTCCCGAGATCCTCGGAGCGGCGCGCGACGAGGATGTACCCGTTCGGCGAGAGACCGATCGCGACGGGTGGCCTCTCGCTCTGACCCTTCGGCAAGAGCTCGGTCATCGCTCCGGCCTCGCGCGTCGAGTATCGCGCGGTCTCACCGTCGACGAGCACGACGCGCGCCTTGCGCAGGTCGAGGAGCTTCATCGCGATCACGTAGCTCGGGCTCATGGGGTCGCCGGCGACGACGCCGTAGATCGGGGCCGTGCCGTCGATCTCGGAGGCGATGAACGGATCGAGCCCCGCCGCCGTGCAGATGATCCCGCCCGCCGACGCGGGCAGGATGCCGACGGCGCCGCCGATGCCTCGTTGCAGCTTGGCCCACGACGCGTTGGGCGTCGGGACGTAGACGTCCGCGAGCAGACCTGCGGGCGCGGGCAGCGGGGCCTCCGCGGCCTTCATCGTCTGCTCGGCCTCCTCCTCGCGAGCACACTTGCTGCACGAGACCGCGCACGCGAACGCGAGCAGCGCAGCGAGCACGAAGGCGAATCGAGACCAGCCCTTCACGCGTGCGGTATTAGCACACGTCGCGAGCGGCTCTCACGGCGCGCAGCGAGCGCCCTTGTCGTCCGAGACGCAGCGCTGGAGACCCACGGACTTGCACAGATACGAGCGAGGCTGACCCCACGCGCACCATCGCAACGAAGCGCCGTCACAGCGCGGAACCGCCGACGGATCGCACGACGCCGAGGCGCCGCCGTCCGCGCCCGCCGGACGCGGAGGCGCGATCACCGCGCAGGCGCCCACCGCCCCCATCGACGAGGACGACGACGACGATGCGCCGCCACCACCGCCATCGCCCGTGGCGACGCCGCACGCAAGGCCGCGCGCACCGCAGTCGATGCGCACCTCGTGACCGTGATAGCAGCCCACCGCCGTCGCGCCTTCGCAGCGCATCGATCCTTCGCGGCATGCCGGCGCCTGCGTCGCGCATTTGGGCCCGTCGGCAGACGACGTGCACTGCAGCCCGAACGCACCGCAATCGAGGCTGAGGAGCTTGCCCTTCTTGCACTCGAGCACGCGCGTTCCCGAGACCGAGCACGCGGGCGCCGCTTCCTTCTCGCACGACCCGAGCGCACAGACGGCGTGTCCCTCGCGCACCACGCACTGCTCGCCACCGCGCGGACAGTCGCGAACGAGCGACACGCGTTCGTTGATGCACGTGATGGCGCGACCGTCGCCGACGCACAAGTCGACGGGCCCTGCAAAGCCGCGCCCCGTGCAGACGTCGACCTTCGCGCCGCGCAGCGCGCACGAACGCAGCTCACCGCACGAGCTCGCGCGAAGCCCGCAATCGCGAAGCGTGAGCGAGAACGCCGCCGCCGCCGGAGACGCGAGCTCGGCATAGAGCGTCCGCGTGCAGCCCACGAAATCGTGCGGGACGATCCCCGAAGGCAACGGAAGCTTTTCGCAGGCCGTGAGCAGCGCGCACATGTGCTCGACGTCTTCGAGGTCCGCGGGCATCACGTGTCCGCCCGGGGCCACCGGACCACGCGCGGCATCGTGACCCCCATCGCGCGTACCGTCGCGCTCGTCCGCGAAGGAGGCGCGCGAGGTTCCGAAGGCCAGGAGCGCCGTCGCGGTGAGCGCCAGGCCGAGGACGATCGCCTTGCCCCCACGTCTCCCGCTGCGCCTCCAATGACTCATCCGATGCCGCAAGGATAGACGTGTTGATGCAATGCGCTATTCGCCGTTTGGTGCCCCTTCCGGTGGAGCGGGAGTGCAGGTAAGGTTCCCACCGCGTTCCTGCTCCGGAGACAGCGCATGCTCGACGATGTTCACAAAGAGTTGGTCTCCTCGATCGCCAAGGCGCACGAGGTACTGCGGCGCGACCTGGGCAAGCTTCGCGCTGGCCGGGCGAACACGAACCTCCTCGATGGAGTCCGCGTCGATTACTACGGGACGATGACGCCGCTCGCGCAGATGGCGAACCTCGCCGTCCCCGAGCCGCGCCTCATCACGGTGAAGCCGTGGGACAAGACCGCCATCAAGGCCGTCGAGAAGGCGCTTCGCGAAAACGACATGGGGCTCAACCCCATGACCGACGGCGACCTCATCCGCATCCCCCTGCCGCCGCTGACCGAGGAGCGCCGCAAGGAGTTCGCGAAGATCGCGCGGAAGTACGGCGAGGAGTGCAAGGTCTCCATCCGCAAGGCCCGCCACGAGGCCCTCGACATGTTCAAGGAGATCGACGACAGCGGCGACGCCAGCGCCGACGACATCGACCGTTCGCGGAAGAAGGTCGAAGAGACCGTCTCCGAGGCCGGCAAGACCGTCGACGCGATCATCGCTCAAAAAGAGAAAGATATCATGGAGGTATGACGATACCTTCGGACACGTCCGCTCTCTTTTCACGGCGCGCGCGACAAATTGGTTCGGTGGCGTCGGCCTTGCCGCGCTTGACACCCCTTGGCGTTGCAAGCGAGCCTCATTGTGTAGCGAAGCGCGAGGGTCGGCAGAGTTGATGAGGGCGATCGCAGCAGGCGTGAGCGATGTCGGTCTCCAGCGTGAGCACAACGAAGATTCCTTCGTGGTGCTCAAGGAGTACGACCTTTTTGTCGTCGCCGACGGCATGGGAGGGCACCGCGCGGGGGACGTGGCGTCCAAGCTCGCGACGGAGACCATCAGCGAGTTCTTCAAGTCGACGGCCAACGACGACGTGACCTGGCCGTTCCACTTCGACACCAACCTGTCGGAGGAGGAGAACCGCCTGCTCACCGGGATCCGCGTCGCGAACCGCCAGATCTTCGAGCGCTCGACGCGGTCGCGCGAGTACCACGGCATGGGCACGACGGTCGTGGGCGCGATGTTCAGCCCGCGCAAGAACCGCATGTACATCGGCCACGTCGGTGACTCGCGCTGCTACCGCGTGCGCTCCGGCGCCATCCAGCTCCTCACGCGCGATCACTCGCTCATCAACGACTACCTGCTCGCGATGCCCGACCTCACCGAGGAGCAGCGCAGCGAGCTCCCGAAGAACGTCATCACGCGCGCGCTCGGCATGCAGGACCAGGTCGTGGTCGACATCCAGCACGACGACCCGCGTCCCGGCGACGTCTACTGCCTCTGCTCCGACGGCCTCTCCGGCATGGTGCAAGACGACGAGATCCTCCGCATCGTCAGCTCCGCGGCCGACATCGGCGAGGCGTGCCGCAACCTCATCGCCCGCGCCAACGAGCACGGCGGCGAGGACAACATCACCGCCGTCCTCATCAAGATCGAAGACCAGGTCGAGTCGTCGACCGAAGAGATCCCTGCCCTGGGCCGCCTCGATCGCTCGGGTGGTCGCGGCGCGGCCGGTCCGGCAAACGCCGCTGGCGCAGCGCCTGCCGAAGGCGAAGACGACGAGCTCGGCATGAGCGACGAGCCCACCGCGCCCGGTCTGCCTGGCGCAGCGCCCGCGGGCCGAAGCAAGCCCCCGTCACCGAGCTGAGAGCAGCCGGCGCTCGAGCTCGAGCTCGGTCAGAAAGCGCGCTCGTTGCCTGACATCTTGACCCGCTCGCGGAAGGCCGGTACGGCTGCCCGAGTCCATGGTCAAGAAGATCTTCTTCGTACTCGGCATCTTCTGCGTCTACGTCATGAGCGCGATGGGCTACGCGGGCATCGCGCTGCTCATGGGGATCGAGAGCGCCTGCATCCCGTTGCCGAGCGAGCTGATCATGCCGTACGCCGGCGCGATGAGCATCCCGGAGGTGAACGCGGAGCTCGCACGCCAGTACGGCGTCGTGCTGCCCCAGTTCAATCTGATCTTCGCCGCGCTCGCCGGAGCGATCGGTTGCAACCTCGGTAGCGAGATCGCCTACTGGGTCGGCGCCAAGGGCGGACGCAAGGCCATCGAGAAGTACGGGCGCTACGTGCTCATGAGCAAGCACGAGCTCGCCATCGCCGATCGCTGGTTCGCGAAGCGCGGCGACATCATCATCTTGGTTGCGCGACTCTTGCCGGTCATCCGGACGTTCATCGCGTTCCCCGCCGGCGTCGCGCGGATGAACCGCACGAAGTTCCACGTCTACACGTTCGTCGGCTCGTTCCCGTGGTGCCTCGGCCTCGCGTGGGTCGGCCAGAAGCTCGGCCTCGAGCTCATGAGCGAGGACTCCCCGCTCAAGCACGTCATGCACAAGCTCGACGCCGTGATCGCCGTGGTCGTGATCGTCGCCGGCATCTGGTTCGTGCGGTCGCGCCTCAAGGCCCTGAAGGCCTACCGCGACGACGACGCCAAGGCCGCAACGGCCGCCGCCGAAGACGCGAAATAGGCGCAGTAACGCCGCTCCGCGTCACGCGCGAGGCCGACGCGCGCTGGCGTTTTCCGGGCTAGAGTCCACGCATGGCCCAAGACGTCGTGCGCCCGGCTCCCAAGACCTCAGCGGTGAAGGATGCGGCTCATTTCTCGGCCGATGGTGAGGTCCCCGGCGATCTCGCCGCCATCCGTGATGCTGCGACGGCGTGGCGCCAGGGCGCGCTGAAGTCATCCCTCGCGAAGATGCCGGCGCGGAAGGCGCGGTTTGCGACCTGGAGCGATCTCGACGTCCAGGATCTCCTCACGCCGAGCGACGCGCCCGTCGACTACCTGAAGGACATCGGTCTCCCCGGCGAGTACCCGTTCACGCGCGGCGTGCAGCCCACGATGTATCGCAGCCGTCTCTGGACGATGCGCATGTTCGCCGGCTTCGGTACGCCCGAGCAGACCAACGAGCGCTTCAAGTACCTCCTCGCGCAGGGTCAGACCGGGCTCTCGACCGCCTTCGATTTCCCGACCCTCATGGGCTACGACTCGGACAGCCCGCGCTCGCTCGGCGAGGTCGGCATGTGCGGCGTCGCCGTCGACACCCTGCGCGACATGGAGGTCCTGTTCGCGGACATCCCGCTCGACAAGGTCACGACGTCGATGACCATCAACGGTCCGGCGATCGTGCTCCTCGCGTTCTACATCGCGCTCGCCGACGTTCGTGGGATCCCACGTACCGCCATCGGCGGCACGGTGCAGAACGACTGCCTCAA
>JAXDMI010000897.1:0-2509 GCA_034666145.1 Myxococcales bacterium
GAGAGCTGCATGTTGCGCTCGCTCATGGTGACGGTCTGCGTGTCGCGCTCGTCGAAGATCTTGTCGACCGCCGCCGAGATGTCCGCGCTCTTCGAAGGATCTTCGACGCGCGTCATCACCCAGCCGATGGTGTCTTTGCGTGCCTCGGGCAGCGAGTCGTTCAGGTACGACCAGTGGAAGATGAACTGCGAGCGATCGAGCGATTTTCGGGCGGCGGTGTAGATGCCGTCGATCTGGAACTCCCAGTCGCCGGGATAGATGCTGCCCTGGAGCGTGTACTTGTCGCCGACCTTGAGATTGAGCTTCTTGGCGAGCGCGTCGCCGATGATCGCGCCGCGCTTGTCGCCGAGCCAGCGCGTCTTCGCCTCGTCGTCGAGCGTCAGCTCGTCCATCACGGGGAGGAAGCTCGGGCCGTCGACGGCGAGCGTCGCGAAGAACTCGTCGGGCTTGCCCGGGTCCTTGCCGCCGAACCAGTTCGCCCACGTCGCCTGCTTCACGCCGGGGACGCCGCGGATGTCGTCGATGTACTTCTTCGGGAGCTGCATCACGAACGACACCTTGTGACGGGTGCCGAGGCGATCCTTGGCGGCATACTCCGCGCCGACCTCCCACGAGCTCAGGATGGTGCGCAGCATCACGAACGCGATGAGCGCGACGCCGGCGCCGAGCACGGTGAGGATGGTGCGCAGCCAGTTCCGACCGAGGTTGCGCGCTGCGATGAGGAAGAGCCCGCTCATTTGAGTGCCTTCATTCGAGCTTGCCCTTGTTGAGGTGGCGCGTGGCGGTGGCGCGCTCGGCGGCGGCCGGGTCGTGCGTGACCATGAGGATGGTCTTCTTGAACTCCTCGTTGAGCTTCGTGAGGAGCGAGAGGATGTCGTCGGCCGCCTTGCGATCGAGATCGCCGGTGGGCTCGTCGGCGACGATGATGGTCGGGTCGTTGACGATGGCGCGGGCGATGGCGACGCGCTGCTCCTGTCCGCCGGAGAGCTGGCGCGGGTAGTGACCCATGCGGTCTTCGAGGCCGACGGCGCGGAGCGCGGTCTGCGCACGTTTGCGTCGATCGCCGGACGAGAGCTTCGTGAGGAGCAGCGGGAGCTCGACGTTCTCGAGCGCCGTGAGCACCGGCATCAGGTTGTAGGCCTGGAAGATGAAGCCGATGTGTCGCGAGCGGAAGCGCGCGAGGTCGCCGTCGCTCATGGTCGACAGATCGTTTCCAGCCACCTTGGCGACGCCGCTCGTCGGACGATCGAGACCGGCGATGAGGTTCAGCAGTGTGGATTTACCGGAGCCGGAAGGGCCCATGAGCGCTTCGAACGCGCCTTCGTGGACGTCGAGCGTGAGGCCGTCGAGCACGGTGAGCGGCTCCTTGCCGCGCACGAACGTCTTCGTGACGCCCTTCAGCTCGATGATCGTCTTCGCGTTGGTGTCGCGATAGGCGGTCTTGCCCTTGGCTTTCTCGCCAGCCTGCTCGCTCGCCTTCGCGTTCCGATACTGCTCGGGGACCTCGACTTCGGTGGTCTGCATTTCAGGCGCGTTCGAGAGATTGCTCTCGCTGTCCGGGGCTCGGGTTCCGCTCACTTGTCCGTCTCCTTGATGCGTTGGCCGTCCGCCGTGTCCGGCGTCGGCTTCGCTACGACCTTCACGCCGGGGGCCGGCCCGTCGAGAAGCTCGACGGCCGTTGCGCCCACCGGTCCGCCCACCTTCACTGGAAATGCATGCAGTTTCCCCGAATCGATGGCGAAGACCACCTTCTGGCCTCCGCGATCGACGATGGCCTCGTTGGCGACGACGCGCTTCGGCGACTCCTTGAGGGCGTCGTCGGTGATCGCCTTCGAGAGGAAGCTCACGCGCGCGCTCATCTCGGGGAGCACGTTCTGTGCGTCGTCGACGAACTTCACCTTCACGACGACGGTGGCCTTCGCGCGGTTGACGCGCTGCCCCAGCTCGGTGGCGATGCCGCGATAGCGCTTGTTGGGATACGCATCGAGGACGATCTCGGCGGGGCCCCCGATCTTCACGAGACCCAGGCGCGTCTCCGGAACGTCGGTCTCGACCATGAGGCTGTCGAAGTCGACGATCTCGGCGACGAGGCCGATGTTCCCGATGCCGCCGACGAACTCGCCGACGGTGGCGGGCTTCGTCACGATGCGTCCGCCGATCGGCGCGATGATGGTGCGGTCCTTGAGGCCGACACCGAACGTGCCGACGTCGGCTTGCGCAGAGCTCGCTTCGGCCTCGGCTGCCTTCACGCCTTCGCGGAGGGCGCTCTCACGAGCGACGAGGTTGTCGAGGCCGGCCTTGCCGACGGCGCCGCTCGCGACGAGCGCCTTCTCGCGCTCGACCTGCTGTGTGACCTCGGCGAGGTTGGCGCGAGCGGTGGACACACGCGCGCTCGCGACACCGACGCGCGAGGAGGCGGCGACGATCTGGCTCTTCTGATCGGCGTCTTCGAGCTGGGCGAGGACGTCGCCTTCCTTGACGGTGTCGCCTTCCTTGACGAAGACCTTGG
>JAXDMI010000898.1:0-7010 GCA_034666145.1 Myxococcales bacterium
GGATCGTGCGCGTGCGTTCGACGATCGCGACGAGGAGCTCGCCGCCGTCGCGGCACGGCACGCGGCGGCCGCGCTCGAGAACGCGCGTCTCTACGAGGAAGCGAAGGACGCACGACGTCGCGCCGAGCTCGCCGAGCTCGAGCTCCGGGCGGGCGAGGCTCGCGTGCGCCTCGCGCTCGACTCCGCGGGGCTCGGCACCTTCGATTACAACCCGACCACCGGCGCGCTGCGGTGGGATACGCGCTCGCGCGCGCTGTTCGGCCTGCCGCCCGACGCTCTCGTGAGCTACTCGCTCTTCATCTCCGGCATCCATCCCGAGGATCGCGCGCGCGTCGACGCCGCCCACAAGCGCGCGCTCGATCCGTACGGGGACGGCGATTTCGACATCGAGTACCGCACCCTCGGACTGAAGGACGCAGTCGCGCGCTGGGTAGCGGCGAAGGGCCAGACGTTCGCGGAGAACGGACGCGCGGTGCGCTTCGTGGGCACGTTCCTCGACGTCACCGCGAAGAAGATCGTCGAGCAAGAGCGGGCGGCTCTCCTCGCTCGCGAGCAAGAGGCGCGCGCCGAAGCCGAGAGCGCACGCGCGCGTGCCGAAGCGGCGAGTCGCGCGAAGGACGAGTTCCTCGCCACGGTCTCGCACGAGCTGCGAAATCCGTTGAACGCCATCCTCGGTTGGTCGCGGGTGTTGCTCGAAGAAGGCGACGATCTTCCCAAAGAGCGAAGGCTCAAGGGCCTCGAGGTCATCGCGCGGAACGCCAAGGCGCAAGTGCAGCTCGTCGAGGACATCCTCGAGGTCTCGCGCATCGTCAGCGGCAAGCTGCGTCTCGCGACGGGACCGGTCGACATCCGCAGCGTCGTCGAGGCGTCGTTCGACACCGTCCGCTCCGCCGCGCAAGCCAAGGGCGTCGTTCTGGAGAACCGGATCGAGGAGGGCGTCGGCAGCATCATCGCCGACGAGGACCGCATCCAGCAGGTGCTCTGGAATCTGCTTTCGAACGCCGTGAAGTTCACGCCGCGCGGCGGCTCGGTGCGTCTCGACGCGCGTCGCGATGCCGAGGGCGTGGTGCTCTCCGTCGTCGACACTGGCGAGGGAGTCGAGCCCACGTTCCTGCCGTTCGTATTCGAGCGCTTCCGTCAGGCCGATGGCTCGTCGACGCGCTCGCACGGCGGTCTCGGTCTCGGCCTCGCGATCGTGCGCCATCTCTGCGAGCTGCACGGCGGAACCGTGCAAGCGGACAGCGAAGGAATGGGCAAAGGCGCGACGTTCACCGTTCGGCTCCCCATCCACGCCGTCCCGCAGTCGGAGCGCGCGCCCGATCGCGTCGCTCCGAGCAAGCCCGGGCTCGATGTGTCGACCGAGGCGCGCCTCGCCGACGTCCACGTCCTCGTGCTCGACGACGAGGAGGACATGCGCGATCTCATCTCGATGATCCTCGAGCATGCCGGCGCGCGCGTGACGCGCGTGAACACCGTCGACGCTGCGCTGAAGGCGCTCGCCGCGGACTGTCCGCACGTCGCGGTCTCGGACCTCGCGATGCCCGGCGAGGACGGCTATGCCTTCGTGAAGCGCGTTCGTGCTGCGGACGACGTGATGCTTCGCAACCTCCCGCTCGTCGCGATGACGGCGTACGCGCGCGCGGAGGATCGCCATCGCGTGCTCGCGGCGGGGTTCCAGCGCCACGTCGCGAAGCCCATCGAGCCCGCCGAGCTCGTCGAGGCGCTCGCCGAGGTGGCCGCGGCGACGCGACCCGTCCGGGGGTCGCGCTGAGACCACGGGCCGTGCTGAGGCTGTGCGCCGCGGCTCAGCGGCCGGTGTCGCCGCTTTGTTCGCCGGACTGCGTGGTCGCGGCAGCCTCGGTCGGACGGCGACGGACGCCGCCGCGGCGAACGTGAGGAGCCATTCCGCCCTTGCGACCGGCGTTGCGCGCCTCATCGCTGCTGAACTGGTGAGCGGTGCCCGCGGCGTGAGCGGCCTTGCCGCCTTTGCTCGCGATTTCCTTCACGCGGTCGCGGTCCATGGCCGCGAAGCCACGTCGACGCGGGCGCCGCTCCTCGGCAACGGGCGTGGCCGAAGCCTGTCCGTCGGTGGAGGCGGTCTGCTGCTGCGGCTCCGGCATCGTCGTCGTGTCGGGGGTATTGCTCTGCTCGGACGACTGCTCGGTGCCGCCCGCGTTGTTCTCGTCGGCGATCATGATGGGAAACTCCTGCGGTGTCGCTCGAGGCGGCTCACCGGCCAATGGGTTGTTATGTGGGCTTACGTAGCGATGGTCGTGCCACTGACCGCTGCCGCACAAAGACCGTCCTCAGCGGCGTTTTCGCGTGTCAGGGCGCAACAGTCGTGGCTTCGTGTCGCCACTCGGTGGAGCTAGATCGTGCCGCAGCGCGACCGTAGGGCCTCAAAGCCGACAACGCGCCGCAAGGGCATCGCGGCCCGAATACTTGCGCTGTGCAAATAATCGTGGCGCCGGTGCGGTCCGCCACGGTCGGTAACATCGTCCGTCGACACCCCAACGGGCCCTGCTCGAGGCCCGGGCGCGGCTACAAACGATCGATGATGCCGGCGGCGACGTCAGGCAGCGGCAGCTGTGCGTCGGCGAGCCCGTTCTCCGCCACGGCGCGCGGCATGCCGTAGACGACGCACGTCGATGCGTCCTCGACGACGATGCGCCCTCCCGCAGCGTGGATGGCGCGCGCACCTTCGAGGCCGTCGGCCCCCATACCGGTGAGGACTGCGCCCAGCGTCGCGCCGCCGTAGATGGCGGCGGCGCTCGAGAAGAGCGCATCGACCGAAGGACGATGCAGCGAATCCATCGGGTGCACGTCGAGCGCGGCGCATACGCCGTCGTTGGACTGACGAAGCTTCATGTGGATGCCCGCGCGCGCGATCATGACGAGACCAGGACGCAGCATGAGGCCGTCGCTCGCTTCGACGACGTCGAGCGCACACTCCTTGTCGAGACGATTCGCGAACGCATCGGTGTAGCCGGGAGGCATGTGCACGACGACCGCGACGGGCACGGGAAAGGACGCGGGCAACGCGCGCAGCAGCACGGTGAGGGCACGCGGACCACCGGTGGAGGCGCCGACGACGAGCATCTTGGTGCGCGTGGCGCGGTGGAGAGGACCGGGCACCGACGCGGGGGCATCTTCGCTCGGCAGGTGCGCACCGAAGCGTGCAGCGGCTGCGAGGAGCACCTTGTCGACGAGCTCGTGCCCCAGCTCGTAGAGGCGATCGGTGGCGAGCGCCGTGGGCTTGTGCACGACATCGAACGCGCCGGCTTGGAGTGCCGCGACGCCCAGCACGCTGTCTGCGTCGGACATCGTGACGACGACGACGCGAGGCGGATTCGGAAGCATGCGGATCGCATCGAGCACGCCGACGCCGTCGAGCTGTGGCATCACGAGGTCGAGGGTCACGACGTCAGGGCTCGTCTCGGTGATCTTCTCGAGCGCATCGAGACCGTCACGCGCGATGGCGACCACCTCGATGCGCGGATCGTTGGTGAGCACCTCGCGCATGACCTTCCGCGCGAACGCGGAGTCGTCGACCACCACGACGCGAACACGGCGCTCCGACGTCATTTTTGCTCCCTTCCGTAGAGGAAGGCGCCGCCGCGCTCTTCGCAGCGCAGCATCGTGCCGAAGCGGAGGAGCGACTCGCTCGCGCCGATGATCAGGCGCGCGTCGTCACGCAGTGCTCGCGAGAGAGTGCCGACGACGCGCTTCACGGTGGCGTCGGCGAAGTAGATGAGGACATTTCTGCAGAGCACGAGATCGAAGGTTCCGAGCGCGGCGACAGCGGCATCATCGAGGAGGTTGAGCTGTCGATAGTCGATCCCGTCGATGACCGTACGAGTGACTTGGGCGCGTTGGCCCTGACGAAGAATCGTAGCATCGGTGAGCCTGCCGAGAAGGTCCGTGAACGCGGCCGGGGGGTTGTTCGGCGGAAGAGCGCGAAGCGATCGGCTGCTGTAGCTGCCCTCGCGCGCCTTGGCGATGGCCCGCGCGCTCACGTCGGTGGCCACGATTTCCGTGCGATCGCGAATCCCTGCCTCATCGAGCAGGAGCGAGAGAGAGACCGCCTCTTCGCCCGTCGCGCACGCCGCCGACCACACACGCGCTCGACCGCGCTCGGAAATGGCGGGCAGAACGGCATGGGCGATACCGGCGCGCAGCGCATCGAGCTCGCGGAAGAAGTACGTCTCGCCGACGACGAGCGCATCGGCCAACGCATCGAGCTCGCTGGCGGCGGCGCCGTCGTACCGAAGGTAATAATAGTAATCGAGCGCGTTCTCGAAGCCGGCGTCAAGCGCGCGCGTCCCGACCTTGTCGCTGAACAGCTCGAGGTCATCCACTCCATAGTGGATGCCGAGCCGCTCCTCGACGATGGCGCTGAGGATCGCGAAGAGCTGTGGAGAGAGTGGCTTCGACATCAGGCCCGAGACGCTATGGACGCGCGACGGCGGCGCAGATGCGCCGCACGTCCGCGTCGGGATCGGCCGATCCCGCGCGCACGAGCGCATCGCGGGCTTCGTCAGTCCCGATGGCGGCGAGCGCGGAGGCCGCGGCACGACGCGCGTGGACGTTCTCGAACGAGAGCGCCGACGCCAGCGCTGCCTGGCTGCTCGGTCGGCGCATGCGGGTGAGCGCTGCGACGAGCACAGGTGCGCGCTCGCCGTCCGCCGACTCGAGCGCTGCGAGCACGCCGTCGACGCGCTCGTCTGCCGCGACTGCGAGCGCCTCGAGCGCGCGGTCGCGCACCTGCGGGTTCGACAGCTGAGCGAGCAGCGCATTCGTGGCTTCGTTGCCGGGCCGCGTGGAGAGGTAACCAATGGCTGCGCTGCGCACGGCCTCGTCGGGATCGGAGCCCGCGTGCGCGAGCGTCGGAACGACGTCAGGGCTGTCGAACTCGGACAGTGCGCCGATCGCGACGAGACGCGTTGCCGAGTCCTGGGCACCCGCCGCCTCGCGGAGGAGCGCCACCGACTCGGGACGCTTGGAGATCCCGAGACCGAGCAACGCGGCGCGTCGCATGTCGGCGTCCTCGGCGCGGGCCGCAGTGGCGAGCGCTGCCACGGCGCGCGGGTCGCGGAGGTGCGCGAGCGCCTCGACGGCAGCGACGCGGACCTGACCGCTCGCGTCTTGCATGAGCGCGACCATCGCGTCGCACGCGTCGTCCACCTTCAGGCGTCCGAGCGCCTGACATGCGTAGTAGCGGACCCATGCGTCCGGATCGGAGAGGCCGCCGCGAAGCGCGCTCACCGCCGGCGCGGCGCTCGTGGTCTGACCGAGCGCGCGCATGACGGCGGCGCGCGTACGCGGCGCTTCGTGCGTCGCGGAGGCAAGAAGTGCCTCGGTGCCTCGCGGGTCGTCGACGAGCGGCAGCCCATAAATTGCGGCCTCTCGTATCTTCTCGTCGTCATCGTTCATCGCGCCGATGAGCACGTCGAGGCCTTCCGGATAGCCGAAGTACGAGATGATGCGGAGCGCCGCGCGACGCGTGCGCGTGTCGGTCGACACCGCTTGCTCGAGCGCGAGACGCTTGGTCTCGAGGCTGCCGAGCGACTGGATGGCGGCAGCCGCGCCTTGCGATACGCGTCCGTCGCGATCGCCGATCAAGCGGAAGAGCGAGCTCACCGCCGCGGGATTCCCGAGCCGCGCCAGCGCTTCGCACGCTCGGACGCGCACGTCGGGATCGGCATCGTCGAGGCACAGCAGGAGATCGTCGATGACGCCGGCCGTGTACCCGATGATCGGGAGGAGACGCAGGCGTCGCGCGCTGTCGCCGTCGCGGACGGCAGCGAGCAGGTGAGACGTGGCGCGCGGTCCGAGGCGTCGCAGTGCATCGCTGGCGGCAGGGCCGACGGGCGCGTCGAGCATGATCATCTCGACGAGCTGATCGATCGCGCCGTCGTCACCGAGCCAGCCGAGCACGCGCGCAATGGCGACCAGCTCGGAAGGGGCGACCCCGGCCATCGCCTCGATCACACGGCCGCTCGCGAGCGATGGGGCGACTGCCTCCGGCAGCGCACGCATGATTGCGTCATTCTCGCCGAATCGAGCCTCGTAGCGCTCGCGCAGCTCGGCGAGCGCGACGGCGGCAGTGCGGACGAGCGCGACCGGAGGCTTGACCAGGAGCGCAGCAAGCGGCGCAACGGCGCTCTCGTGGCCGGTGCGTCCCAGGGCGCGCGCAGCCTCGGGCGCGTAGAGCGGATCGCCGAGCAGCGCGGTGAGCGAGCCCACGGCGCGCGCGTCTCCGGTGCGGCCGAGCGCATCGATCGCGGGGAACGTGCGGAAGAAGTCGCGCGCCTCGACGGCGGAGATGAGCGCGTCGACGGTGTCGACGCCTCCAATCCGACCGAGCGCTTCGATGGATCCGACGGCGACGTTGTCGTCGACGTGGGTGGAGAGCTTCGCGAGCAGCGGAACCGCCTGTCGCGCTCCACGACGGCCGAGCACCTGCACGGCATCGCACACGACGGCGGGGGGGACGGCGCTCGCGGCGAGCTCCATCATCCGCTCGTCGACGGCGCCACGCGACGCGACCAGCGCGTCGACGGCGGCGGCGAGCCTGCCTTCGTGGTCGCGGCGGTTCACGAGGATCGAGCGCAAGCCCTCGATCGCAGCGCCTTCGATGCTCGCGAGCGCAGCGATGACGGCGCGACGGACGGCCCAGCTCGGATCCGTGAGGTGCTCGAGCAGGGAAGGAACGCCCTGGGCGCCGGACCGCGCGAGCGCCTCGATACAACCGACGCGTGCGCGGTCTTCGGGCGAGAGAACGAGATGGATCTGTGCGGTGGTGGTCGTCGTCGCGCTCACGGTGCTGCCTCTTTGACCTCGATTTTCCTGTCGTCGTCTTCGTCCTCGTCCTCGAGCAGGACCTCGCGCATCTCTTCGGCGTGGTGCACGAGCTGCCGCAGCTCGGAGGCGATCTGCGATGCGCTCCGTGCATGCTGGCCGGTCGCCGAGGCGATGAGCCGGGTGCGCTGTCGCAGGTCGTCGGCGCC
>JAXDMI010000899.1:0-7069 GCA_034666145.1 Myxococcales bacterium
GCCGTTTGCGCAAGGGCTCGTGCGTGATGTGCGTGTGCGCTGGGCGCTGGAGGAGGCCGGCCTTCCGTACGAGGTGCGGCTCCTCGGCCTGGGAGACAACAAGTCCGAGGCCTATCGCCACCTGCAGCCGTTCGGTCAGGTGCCGTCGTACGAGGAGGACGGGCTCGAGATGTTCGAGTCGGGCGCCATCGTGATGCACATCGCAGAGCGCTCCGAGGCGCTCATGCCGGCGGATCCCGAAGGACGAGCGCTCACGAAGACCTGGATGTTCGCGGCGCTCAACTCGATCGAGCCGTGGGTCGCGATGCTGGGCGAGGTCGACCTGTTCGCGAAGGAACAGGAGTGGGCGAAGCTGCGGCGGCCTTCGCTGGTCGAGTTCTTGAAGGAGCGTCTCGGAGCGCTGTCGAAGCGTCTCGGTGATCGCGAGTATCTCGAGGCTCGGTTCACCGCCGGCGATCTGCTGATGGCGACGGTGCTCCGCAACCTGCGTCAGAGCGACGTGCTCTCGGATTTTCCGACGCTCGCCGCGTATCGCGCGCGCTGCGAAGCGCGACCGGCGTTCCAGAAGGCGCTGGCCGCGCAGATGAAGACGTTCGCCGAGAATGCGCCCCCGAATGCGCCGTCGCCGGCACCCTGAACGCTGACGCCGCGCGCCGATTTCGCTAGTTTGCGTCGATGACCACCGCTGATCCGCGCGTCGACGCGTACATCGCCAAAGCCGCTCCGTTTGCTCGACCCATCCTCGCGGAGACGCGCGCGCGCATCCGCAAGGCGTGTCCGAGCGCGGAGGAGACCATCAAGTGGAACGTGCCGTTCTACGTGCTCGGCGGACGGTTGCTCGCGAGCATGGCGGCGTTCAAGGCGCACGCGAAGATCGGAGTCTGGACCGGGATGAAGCCGGACATGGTCGACGTCACGAGCGTCGCGGAGCTGCCGCCGGCGAAGGTGTTCGCCGAGAAGGTGAAGGCGGCGGCGCAGCACATCGGCGGGGCAGGCAAAGCCACGCCGGCCGCGGCGAAGAAGAAGACGGCAGCGAGCGCGAAGAAGCCCGCCGCGAAGAAGCCCGCCGTAAAGAAGTCCGCCGCGAAGAAGCCCGCCGCGAAGAAGCCCGCCGCGAAGAAGTGAGCCTCAGGCCAGGCCGACGTAGATCGTCTGCACGTCGTCGTCTTCGTCGAGGGCGTTCAAGAACGCTTCGACCTCGGTGCGCTGCGCCTCGTCCAGCGCGACCGGGTTCTTCGCCTTCCAGATCTGCTGCGCGGACGTGACGTGCCATTTGCGATCGGCGAGCGCTTTGCTCACGATGTCGACGTCGTTCGGCTCGGTGAAGAAGCGCGTGCCGCCGTCCTCGCCGGCCTCGAGGTCCTGCGCGCCACACTCGATGGCCGCTTCTTCGGCGTCGACGGCGGCGCCGGCGGGCGGCGTGGCCTCGACCTGACCGAGGCGACTGAAGTCCCATGTGACCGAGCCCGACGCGCCGAGCTGCCCTTTGCGGAAGAGGACGCGCACGTTCGACGAGGTGCGGTTCCGGTTCTCGGTGAGGCACTCCACGATGACGGGCACCTGATGCGGCGCGAAGCCTTCGTACGTGACGACCTCGTAGTTGACGACCTCGTCGAGGAGCCCGGCGCCCTTCTTGATGGCGCGCTCGAGGGTGTCCTTGGTCATCGACTGCTTCCGCGCGGCATCGACGGCCATGCGAAGGCGCGGGTTCATGCTCGGATCAGCGCCGTTTCGCGCGGCGACCATGATCTCCTTCGCGAGCTTCGTGAACATCCGCCCCTTGGCGTTCGCCGTGGCCTCGCGGTTCTTCTGCTTCCACTGTGCGCCCATCCCTCGCGGATAGCGCAACGGCGCCAGGAACGGTGAGAAATGCGGCGATCACCCCTCGAGCAGCGCTGCCAGCTTCTCCAGCGCGCGCTTCCACGCCGCGCGCTCGCGCTCCACTGCCTCCGCGTCGTCGAGCTTGCTCACCGAGAGTGCGATGAGCGCTCTTCCGGCGCCCTTCGGCACGAAGCCGAGCTCGAGACGCGCGTCCTTCTTCCACGCGCCACGGAAGTACTTGTCCTTCGTCTGCGACGAGACCTCGAACGCGCCGCGCGGGAACCACTTCTGCCGCGTCTTGTCGTCGGCGGTCGCGGCGTAGAGCGCTTCGAGGCTCGTGGCGATCGTCTTCGACGCGGACACCGTGAAGCCGTGGGCGGTCTCGTGCGGCACGCGGAGGCCGCGCGCGCGCTCGTACTCGACGGAGATCATCTGCGACCACCAGCTCGCGACGCCGTGCTTCTCGACGAGGAGACGCACGATGCCGCCGTGATCGAGCTTCGCCGCGCCCGCCGTGTCGAGCGCGAAGAACCACGCCGCCCAGTCCTTCTTGGTCTTCTCGACGACGGTGTCGTCACTCATCGCGGGTGTGTAAGCCATCACATCTGCCTCACACGTTCTGCACGACAGCGAGGATGTTGCCCTCGGTGTCCTTGAACCACGCGGCCTTGGCGCCGCCGCCCACGGCGATCCCGTTCACGGTCATGCCCGGGTACTCCTCGAACACGATGCCCTTCGCCTTCAGCTCGGCCACCTCGCGCTCGACGTCATCGACCTGCCAGAAGGCTTGGCTCGCGGCGTTCGTACCCGCGTTCGGCGTCGGGTAGAGGAAGCACCCCGTGCCGGACGCGAGCTCGTAGAACACGCCTCCCCCGGTCTCGCGCTTCGGCACGAACCCGAGCTTCTGTTCGTAGAACGCCCGCGCCCGCGCGACGTCCTTGGCCGGAAGATAGGCGTACATCGGGGATTTCTGCAGCATGGTGCGCTCCTTCTTCCACCATGACGATCGAGCGGGACGAGAACCGACAGCTCGAGCGATCTATTTCACTATTTTCCGACCCCAGACGCGGAGAGGCGGGCGGACGGCGGAGGTAGAAGGGACGCCGGGTCGGGGCCGGTCGCTGCGGCTGCGAGCTCGGCCAGGATCTCGTTCGCGGGTCGGGCTCGTCGCGGCGCCGTCGCTCCGAGGTAAGGCCAGATCCCCTCGCGCACCTCGGCCGGCAGGATGGTCTCGAGGTACTCGAGCGCGGTCCCTCGATGATGGGTGTCGTCGTGGTGGAGCGCACGGAAGGCCATGCGTAGCGGCTCACGCTCGAGGTGAAGCGAGAGGATCGTGAACACGTGCTCGAGGCTGCGATCGACACGGTCGCGCGCGAGCATCTCCATCAGCGACGTCTGCTCGTCGGGATTGATCTCGTCGTCGTAGTCCTCCTTCGCCACCGTCTCGAGGACCTTCTTGCCGACCTCGAGCTCGCGCTGCACGGCTGCGATGACGCGCTCGCGCGAGATGACGATGTCGGACGACGCATCGGTGATCCTGAGCAGCGCGCGCCCGCACTGATAACGAACCTCGAAGCGCTCGTCGGCGATCCCCAGGAGCAGGCCGTCGGCCGCTCGCTGCGAGAGACACGCCGACAGGACGCGTGGGATTCGCCGGCGCACCACGAAATCCATCGTGGGATCGAGCAGCGCGTCGAGGAGCTGGCCCGTGATGGTCGGCGCGACGCGGCGTAGCGCGGTCACCGCGTCGACGTGCAGCGTCTTGTGCGCGAGGAGCAAGATCGCGCACGACGAGGCGGTGGCACCCGAGAGCTCGGCGAGCGCACGTCGAGCTCGCGCTTCGTCTCCCGAAAGGAGCTCGGCTACGTCGGTCATGACGTCCCGCGGCTTCTGCAGCACATCGAACGCCGGCCCATTTGCCTGGCCCGCCACGGCCTTCTCGACGTGCTCGATGATCTTCTCGCGTGCGCGGAGCTCGACGGTCGGGCGCGCCGCGTCGTCGAGCGGCGGGAGCGACAGGTTGTCGGCGCCGTCGCGCAGGCTGTCCTGGAGCGCGGTCACGTAACCGACATGGAGCTGTCGCGCGAGCGGCAGCGTGCCCAGCGCGAGCAAGACGACGACGCCGAGCAAGATCGACGGCGCATGCGCTGCGAACCCGTAAATCACGGCAAATGCGATGGTGCTGCCGACCACCGTGCCTGCACGATCGAAGCCGATGTCGATGAGCGCCTTCGTCGCGCGCTTTCGTTCCTCGGCCAGCGGCGTGTACAGGAGCTCATAGGCCGAGCGGAAGAGCGTGTTCCGTTGCACCGCCTCGCCACCTCGCAGGAGCGCCGCGCTCACGAGGCCCGGAACGGCGAGCCCCAGCGCGCCACCCATGATGATGATGCCCGGCAGGAAAGCGATGCTCACGGCCAGCCCGAGCTTCTCGAGCGCGATGCGCCCCAGCGTGACCTGGAGGACGAACGACACGATGCTCACGCCGAGCCAGAACAGCGAGAAGAAGTAGAGGAGCGGTGCGCCTCGAGCGACCACCAGCGTCGCTTGGGCGCTGAAGATGTAATCGAGCAGCGTGGACGTCGCAGCGCCGATGGCAACGAGGAGCCCGAGGTTGCGCAGGAACGGTGCCTTGCGCAGCTCACCGAACGGCGACACCTCTTTCTCGGTGAGCGCGGCCTCGGCCGCCGCCGACACGGGCAGGGACGGTCGATCGAGCGGCCCGCGCCGAGAGCTGACGAGAATGGTGCCGACCATGCCGAGCGCATTGAGCGCGGCGAGGAAGAGCACGAAGAGCGAGAGCGGGACGAGCGTCGATGCGCGCCACACCGCGAGCCCTGCGAGCACGCCGCCCAGCGTGCCACCGCCGGCGATGCGAGCCACCGCGCGCTTGGCGGTGTGCGGATCGAAGCGCTCGTTGATGAGCGACCAGAACGTGGTGATGAGCGCCGGCCCGACCAGCGCCGTGTGGATGTAGACGAGCACCGCCGACACGCGCGGGAACATGAACCCCACGCCCCACTCGAGCACGAAGCCGAGCGCGCTCAGCGCAAAGAGGATCGGGAGGACCTTCGCCGGGGAGTGACGCGACATCAGCCGCGTGAGCCAAAGCACGGCGACGAGCGAGAGCACGGCGGCGGTCGCCATGGCGAAGGGCAACGAATGCGCGTGGAAGCTCGTGAGGAAGAGCGCGTCGCGCACGGCCTTGCCCGCCACCTGCTGTGCGATGAGCGCGACGGATGTAGCCGCGGCCCAGTTGGCGCCCGGCGTTTCCAGCGGTTGGTAGAAGCGCACGTTCCCATGCTCGAGGTGCACGTGGCGGGCCGGTGGGAAATGCCGTCAAAACGCGCTCGCGGGCCGTCCGGGTGCGCACTTCCGCCACAGTCCCTGTCTCTCGTGCTCCGTCTGCGTCGCGCCGGGCGCGGTCAGCCGTCCAGCACCTCGGCGCACTTTGGCGCGCGAGCGATTGGTCGACGATCGTGACGAGGTAGAGCCAGCCTTCGGCCATCCCGCTTATGGCAAACGAAGCCCCTCGTGGTCCGTGCGCGCCGTCAGCAGCACCGGATGAGGCGTGCCTGCCTCGAGCCCGAACACGCGCATGAAGGCGCCGCACAGGACGTAGAGCTTCCGCTCGTCGGCTTCGCGCGTGCCGAAGGCAACGCTCGCGGTGCCGTCGAGTGGAGGCCCGCTCGCCAGCACCGTGACGCGGCCCCGCCGGCTGACCGAGACCAAGGCATCCTGCGCGTTGATGGCCGCGAAGAGCGTGCCCTTGTCGTCGAACGCGATGCCGTCCACGCCGACGAGGCGAGGGTCGGAGACCACCACGCTCGGTGATCCCGCGCTGCCGTCGCTCCGGATCGGCACGCGGACGATCCTGCCGTAGTCGAGGTTACCGAGATAGAGGTTCTCCTTGTCCTCGTCGAAGGCGATGCCGTCCACGCCCACGGCGTGGAAGCGCAGCGCAGGAGCCGCTGGATTTCCGTCGAGCAGCGGGTCCTGGAGCCAAACGCTCACGGCGCCGTTCGGCTTGATCTTGTAGACCCTGCCGAGGAAGGGATCCGTCACGAAGAGGTTTCCGTGGTCGTCGAACGCGAGGTCGTTCGGACCGCCGCTCGGGTCGAGGGTCGCGAAGACCTGCGCCGTCGTGCCGGCCGTGCACGTGCGCCAGGCGAATGCGCCCACGACGGTGGGGTCGAGGCTCGTGCTCACGTTGTAGATGCACCCGTCCGGACCGACCTTCACGCCGAGCGGGAGCGCCGCGATCGGAAGCGTCGCGAACGTGGTCTCGTGGCCGTCGGGCGTTCGCTTCTGGACGGTCCCGCCCAACGGGAAGGAGTAGTAGGCATTGCCGGCGTGATCGATCGCGATCGACTCCGGGCTCTCCCCGGCGAAGGTCGCGACGGTATCGAGGTCGAGCCTGTCCCCAGGATGCCCGTACGCGCTCGCCGAGACGAGAAGGCACGCTGTCGTGAGGAACGCTGCGCTCACCGTTTTGCTCATGGATGCTCCTGGGTTCGATGGTGTTCGTCCAAACCAGACGCTGGACGACCCTTCGAGTATCCGAACAAAGACGAAGCGCCGCATCCCCCCTAGGGGGGGCGCTAGACGTGGGCGCTCGTGCGACGCTACTCGCTGGAAGGGCGGGGGATGGGCGAAGAAGCAAGCACGGGGCCGCAGCAATACATCCTTCGTGCGGTGCTCGAGAGCCCGCGCGACATCGTCATTTTTGCGCTCGACGCGCAGTACCGATACCTCGCGTTCAACGAAGCGCACCGGCGAACCATCGCGCACATCTGGCACGTCGACATTGCCGTCGGCCAGTGCATGCTCGACGTCATCGGTCGCGAAGACGATCGCGCGAAGGCCAAGGCGAACTTCGATCGCGCGCTCGCGGGAGAGCACTTCGTGGTGATCGAGGAGTACGGCCAAGAGGGCCCGAGCCGCCGCTACTTCGAAGACGTCTACAGCCCAATTGTCTCCGCCGACGGTGCGGTCATCGGGCTCACGCTGTTCCTGACCGACATCACCGAGCAGACGCGAGCTCAGCGCGAGCTCGAGGACTACAAGGTGAGGCTCGAGTCGCTCGTCGACGAGCGCACCACCGCCCTTCGCCGCAGCGAGGAGCTCTATCGGACGCTCGTCGTCAATGCGTCGATCGCGGTCATCGTGCACCGCGAACGCAAGCTCTTGTTCGTCAATCCCGCGGGCGCCGCGCTCTGCGGCGTGCCCAATGCCGCGCAGCTCGAGGGCC
>JAXDMI010000900.1:0-8478 GCA_034666145.1 Myxococcales bacterium
CGTCGTGCCGTTCGTCATCGCGTGTGGCGAGTGCTTCTTCTGCAAGAAGGGCCTCTTCTCGTGCTGCGACACGTCGAACCCGAACGCGAAGCTCGCCGAGAAGGCAATGGGCCACTCGCCCGCCGGCTGCTTCGGCTTTTCGCACATGCTCGGCGGCTTCGCGGGCGGGCAGGCCGAGTTCCTTCGCGTTCCCTTCGCCGACGTCGGGCCACTGAAGATCGAGTCCGATCTCCCCGACGAGAAGGTGCTCTTCCTGTCCGACATCTTTCCGACCGGCTACATGGCCGCGGAGAACGCGGAGATCGAGAAGGGTGACACGGTCGCGGTATGGGGCTGCGGCCCGGTCGCGCAGTTCGCCATCCAGAGCGCATGGATGTTCGGGGCCGGCCGCGTCATCGCCATCGATCGCGTTCCGGAGCGTCTCGCCCTCGCGAAGCGGCTCGGCAAGGCGGAGACCATCAACTTCGACAACGAGCACGTCTACGACCGCCTCCAGGAGATGACGAAGGGACGCGGTCCCGATCGCTGCATCGACGCCGTCGGCTGCGAAGCGCACTCGCACGGAAGCATCGATGCCGTTCTCGATGCGGCGAAGAAGACGCTGAAGCTCGGCACGGACCGCGCGCACGTCCTCCGCGAGACGATGTACTGCTGCCGCAAGGGCGGCACCGTGTCGATCCCCGGCGTCTACGTGGGCTTCCCCGACAAGGTGCCGTTCGGTGCAGCGATGAACAAGGGCCTGACCCTCAAGATGGGTCAGACGCACATGCAGAAATACATGAAGCCGCTCTACGAGAAGATCCAGGCCGGCGACATCGATCCCTCGCTGGTCATCACGCATCGCGTGCCGCTCTCGGAGGCGCCGGCAGCCTACAAGACGTTCCGCGACAAGAAGGACGGCTGCATCAAGGTCGTGCTGAAGCCCTGACTCGCGGGCGATGGAGTGGAGCCGCCCGTTCGCGATCACGCGACGGGCGGCGCGCGAGGAATTTCGGCGCACGCTGTGGCTGGCCCGTCACAGCGTGTGCGCCGCATTCGGTCATCCGCAACGGAGCTGCACGAACGGGATGGAGCGCGCTCGGCGGCCGGCGCACGTGCGCAGCGCGATCATGAGAGCGCAAGCGCGGCGTCGCGGGAGCATCGCGTCCGTAGCGACCACGTCGACGCGCTCCCGTGCGACGACGCGAAGCGCATCGTCGACCGAGCGCGCCACGGACACACGAGCTCCAGACAAGCGCAGCGTCGTCTTCATGACGTCGATCGCTGCCTCGTCTTCGTCGTAGACGAGCACGTGTTTGCCCATGCTGACCACGACGACAACATGCGCATCCGCAACGGGGATGCGAGCGCGAGCACGCGCACGAGCAGAAGAAAGAAGCCGCTCGCGGCTAATGGGCGGAGCACGCGCTCTCGCTGATCGACGAGCCGCTCAGCTCAGTTGCAGCCGCAACCGCTCTCGGCGACGGAGCCACCGCCGGCAGCGCCTTCTTGCACGGCATGCAGGTGGTCTGCGGCTGCGCTTCCGACGGCCTGCGTCATCGTCGGATGCGCGAGGCGCCCACGATCGTACGGCGCGACGTGGGTGCACGCCGTCATCGCGAGAGCGACGAGAGCGAGAAGGACGATGTGCCCGAGACGGAGCGCGAGAGACGGCGAGCTCATGCTCGGGCTCAGTTGTTCAGGGCGCCCGCTGCGGCCCACGACGTGAGCGCGGCGTTGGCGGCCGCGTTGGAGCTCGGCCCCGACGGCGGCATGTTCCCACCGAGCCAGCTCAGGCACGACTGCGCCGGATCGGCGAGCGGCGCGCTCGTCGCGGTGATGTAGCCCTTGCCCTTGAGCCACGTGTAGCCGCCCGACGCGCTGCCCATCTGGCTGTGGCAGCCGCTCTTCGCGCAGTTGCCGACGGTGCCGGACTTCAAGTAGCTCGTGTAGATCTGCGACCACGTCGCGGCGGGAGGCGGCGCCGATCCGCTCGTTCCGCCGCTGCCGCTCGTTCCGCCGCTACCGCTGGTTCCACTCGTGCCGGACGTGCCGCTCGTTCCACTCGTGCCACTCGTCCCGCTGCTGCCGCTCGTGCCGCTGGTTCCACTCGTGCCGCTCGTGCCGGAGGTGCCGCTCGTGCCGGAGGTGCCACTCGATCCGGTCGTCGCTCCGGCATCTTGTGCGGGGATGGTGCTGCTGCCGGGATCCGCCGCGGGATCCGTCGCGCTCGTCGACGAGCCCGTTCCACCACCGACGGCGCCGGCAGTCCCGCCGTACGGTCCGCCGAGCGGCGGATCGGAGGCGCTCGCGCATCCGGCTGCGAGGGCAGCAACGGCGAGGACGATCGAGCTCGATACGGATAGAAGCAGGGCAGCTCTCATGTTCTCTTCTCCTCGAACGCACGAAGGTCTAGCAGCAACAACGCTTGGTTCAAACGCGATCCAGGCAACACGGCGTATCCAAATCGGCCTTCACACGTGTGGCGGTCGCCTCAAAATCCGTACTGGATGTTCATTTCCGGCGCGACTGTCACGCCCGACGCTCCGGGCCCGAAAGCAGCGTCGATCCCGAGCCCCGTAGCGAAGGCAACGCGCGGAGAGAACGCGTAACGAGCGCCGCCGCCGAGCGCTGCGAACGCGGGACCCGCGACGTACCACGCGCGCACGGCGCGCTCTCCGGCGATGCCTTGCTGCGCGACCATCACCGTCGTCGGCATGTCGAAGCGCGCGACGCCGGCCGCGACGAACGCATACGGCGCGAGCCCCGAGCGCGCGAGCGGCTCGTCGCCGAACACCCACGTGCCACGCGCTTCGGCATGGATCGCGGACGACAGCGTCTTGCCCGCCGCCGATGCCGCCTGTCCCGGGTACGCATTCGCGACGTACCCGAAGCGAACGCCGAGCAACAGGTTCGCGGTGGCGGCGTAGTCGATGGTCGCGGTGATGTGCACGCCGCCCGGCGTGAGCTCGCTCGTCGGCGTTCCCGCTCGGCCGGCGACGAGCGGGTTCTGCTGCGAGCCCTGCGCCGGGAAGTCCGCGCCCTCGGGGGTGGTGCACCAGAAGCCGCTCGTCGACACGCCACCCGACTGCGCGCAGACATCGCTCTTCGCGCTCGGGAATCCGAGATCGAGCGAGCCTGCGACCCCGATCCAAAAGCGCGCGAGCGGTCGGCCGCCGCCGCCGGCTTCTTCCTGCTCGAACGGCTGCACCGCCTTGCAGCGCCCGGTCGCGCACGTGCCGCTCTTGCACTGGCGATCTTCCTGACAGCGCTCGCCCTCGTCGAGGTTGAGGTCCTGCACGTCCTGCTCGGTGCACTTCCTGAGCGGTGCGAGCCCGGGCAGCGCAGGCAGGTCGCCGACCTCGTCCTTGATGGGAACGATGAACGTGTGGTTCGGATCGCCGGAGCTCGCGGCGAGCTCGCCGTCCTTGTCGAAGCCCTGGATGTAGTAGCGGACGTTGCCGGTGACGACGTCGGCGCACGGGACGTAGCCGCCCCATCCGCTGCCGACGCGCTTCAGCACGGCGCGCCGGAACGAGCGCATCGAGTCGTTGCGATACTTGACGACCACGCTGGCGAGCGCGTCGTTCGACGCGATCTCGACGTACACGGGCAGCGGCGTCGATGCCGCCTCGGCAGCGGCGGGGCGATGGGTGAAGTCGCCGCTCGCCATCGCGGGCGCAGCAGCGGCGCTCGCGGCATCGAAGGCCTCGCGGAGATCCTTCGCGTCGTAGTCGGGGTTGAGCGCGATCTGGGGATCGAGCTTCTTCGCGCGGCGAAATGAGCTCGTCGCAGCATCGGGCTGACCGAGCCGGAACTGCATCGTGCCGATGTCGCGGAGGAGCGCGGCATGCGTGGCGGCGGTGCAGCTCGCTTCTCCGCAGACGCGCTCTGCCACCTGCAGGCGCTTCAGCGCCTTCGCGAAGTCGCTCTGGAGGTAGTCGTCGTCGGCGCGCTTGAGCGCGTCCTTCGCCGCCGTCTCGGAGCGACGATCGGCGGACGCGACGCCTTCGAATGCGAGCACGAGCGCGAGCAGCGCGACGAGCGCCGACGCGAGCTTCGCGATCCGCGGGTGGCGAGCGTCGCGCATCATCGCGGGATCACCGGAGCCGCGAGCGCGCGTGCGCATGCGCCGGGGTCGGGCGTGCCCGCGAGCCACGCGGTGATGCACTGGTCTTGATCGTCGCCGGGCGTGATGAGCGTGCCACCCTTGTGCGCCTCGGTGCCCCTCGCCTTGCGAATGAACGTGAGGAGCTCGGGGTTCTGTCCCTTGCCCTGCACGACCGCGCTCATGACCGCGGGCTCGAGCGCGACGAGCGAACGGAACGTCGCGTCGTGCTCTTCGACCGTGGTGTCGGTGCCGCTCGCGTTGCGACAGCCCGGCGCCGCATCGCCGAGGCGAAGGCCTTCGCACCCGTAGATCTCGAGGTTTCGTGTTCGCGCGCCGTGGCAGTCGAGCGAGCCGCAGCGATGATCGAGCAGCAGGCTCACCGGCGGAAACGTCGCGCGATCGGGCGTGACGATGCCGATCTGTGCGGCGTCGGGGGGCGCGCTGCATGCCATCGCGAGCGCGATCGCGAAGACGAGCACGCACGCAGCCGTGCGAACGAGGGCCCGAATCATGGGGAGAGATGCGCTCATGGCATCGCCCCCGGCAGGTCCGCAGGCTCGAGCACGAGATAGACGTGGCCGTGCGAGTCGTTCCCCTTGGGATCGAAGTGGCACGTCGCGCACGAGCCCTCGCGTCCGACGTTCGTGTGCATCGTCGTCGTGGCGCCGGAGAAAGAGATCGAGATGTCGTGCAGCGGGTACGCGGGCGACCACGACGACCGCGGGAAGTAGAAGTTGCCCGCCGCGTTGGTGACGGTGGTTCGCGGAGCCCCGCCGCCGTCGGCGTCCTGCGTCGCATCGAAGATCGAAACGGTGGCGCCGGCGAGCGGCGGAGAATCGGGCGCCGCCGTCTGGAAGATCGTGCCCGCCACGCTGAGCTCGGCGCTCGCAGGCCCGTCGCCGCCGTGACACGTGAGGCACGGCTGGCCGCCGCGATGCTCCGGTCCTGCAGGAACGCCGCCCTTCTCGCCGCCCAGCGCCGAAACGCGTGCATCATGCACGGGATCGCCGCAGGCCCAGGAAAATAGGCCGATCATGCAGGTCCCGGCGAGCGCCAGCCCGAAGCACGTGCGACGTTTCACGGCTCCCCCAGCTCGAGCGTGATCGATCCGAGGAGACCGGTCCGCGAGGTGATGAAGAGGTCGTCGAGGTAGCTCGTGTAGACGGCGTCGACCTCGAATGCGATGGCGAAGACGTGCGGGTGCGCCGAGCTCCCGAGAAACACCTTCGCGCCGCCGCCGCCCGTGACGCCGAACATCGGCCCCAGCTCACGGTCGCCGGTGCGGAACTCCGGGAGCGAGAATCCCGACTGGCTCGCCGAGACGTAGGCGCGCTGCCAGAAGCTCACCGGCGTCTGCGCGTGGAAGCGGAAGTGCGGCCAGAGACGGAGGCGATCGGCGACGTCGAAGATCCAGCGCGCGTCGGTGGTCGTCGCCTTGACCCCCCAGTTGTCGACGTAGGCGCGCTCGGTCGCGCGGATGGTCGACGACTCGAGACGATGCGCGATCTGGAAGCTCAGCGCGAAGCGACGGCGCGCGAGCGGGAGCTGCTCGAGCGGTCGCTCGACGAGGCGATGGGCGTTCACGTAGTCGATCGAGGCGCCCGACGGCACGGCGACCGCCTCGGTCGGCGAGAACATCGGAATGTAGCGATAGGGCTTCGACTGATCGCCGTTCTCGATGATCGCGCTCAGCGACAGCGATGCGAGCGTCGCGGATCCGACCACCTGATCGAAGCCGAGCAAGAAGCTCCCGCGCTGCAGCGAGCGCGCGAAGGTCGTGAAGGGCGTGCCGCCGCGGCCGATGGTGTCGTGCCCGTAGCCGTAGCCGAAGAAGAGCGACGTGTTCTTCTCGTCGAGGTCGTAGCTGAGGTTCCCGGACGCGCCGTACGAGAGGTAGTCGGGCTCGCTCGATGCCGATGCCGAGAAGCCGATGCCGAGATCGCGCGGTTTGTAGCGCCCGGCGAGCGTGCCGGCGTGACGGACCTCGTGCCAGCGCTTCGAGGCGGTGGCGATGATGTCGACCGAAGCGGCCGACACGACGTCGACGAGGTAGCTGCCCGAGAGCGTCGCGCCGTCGACGACGTTCTCGATGGTGCCGGTGATGGCCGGCGTGAACACCGTGACGTGATCGCTATCGGTGTACGCCGCCGTCTCGAGGGCTGCCGTCTTCTTGCTCGTGTCCTCCGGGCCGCTCGACGTGCGTTCGAGCTGCGCAGCGCGGGGTGCCACGCCGTCACCGCTCCCGACGGGAGGCGTGGCCTGGTTCGCCTGCGGATCGGCCGAGCGAAGGCGCGTGGCCGACACCGGTCCGCCGCCGGCGGTGGCCGAGCCTCCGCAGGCAAGCAGCGACAGCGCGGCGAGCGCGGCAGCGAGTGTCGATATGACGTGCGCGTGCTTCATCGTCGGGGGGAAACGACGCGCGCAGTCAGTCCCAAACCAGAGACGAAAGCAAGCAGGAGAAGCACGCGCGTCTCCATTCGCCGCGCACTCACCGCCGCGCCGCCGTTCACCCTAGAAAACTATGCTCGTGCGCGACTGGCCTTTGGCTTCGGACGCCCCGACCCCGCGCCTCGCGACGTATGCTGCGAGCGATGTCGCGCGCCTCGGTCATGCGCAGCGCCTTCGTCGTGGCCCTCGCCGCCGTCACGCCGACGTGCGCGCCCGATTCGCGCCCGCTTCCGCCGTGCGATGCCTCGCCTGCGCTCCCCAACGTCGCAAAAGACGCGGCCGTCGTCACCGTCGCGGCAGTCGGTGACGTCGCGGACTGTGCCGGCGGCAGCCAGATGGCCGTCGCGGACACCGTTACAACCATGAAGCCGGACGCCGTGTTCGCGCTCGGCGACCTCGCGTACCCCAACGCGAACATCGACGAGCTCGTCGATTGCTACGGCCCGACCCTGGGTCGTTTCCGCAGCATCACGCGCGCGGTACCGGGCAATCACGAGTACCACACGCCCCACGCCGGCGCGTATTACGCCTATTTTTGCGGCTCTTCAGGCGAGACCTTCAAGGGCTGGTACAGCTTCGACATCGGCCGCTGGCACGTCGTCGCGCTGAACAGCAACTGCGGCGGCGACCTCGACGTGGTGTCCGACGTCGCCGACGACTTCGGCGGTTGCGACGAGGGCTCGCCCCAAACGACGTGGCTCCGCGCCGATCTCGACGCGCATCCGACCGGCTGCACGCTCGCGATGTGGCACCACCCGCGCTTCAGCTCGAGCACCGAAGGCCCGAGCCCGATGGTCGACACGCTGTGGCGCATCGTGGTCGAGCACGGCGTCGACGTCGTGCTGAACGGTCACGCGCACGACTACCAGCGCTTCCCTCCCCTCGCTCCCGACGGCCGGCGCGACGACGCGAAGGGCACGCGCAACTTCATCGTCGGCACCGGCGGCGTGAAGCTGACGGACTTCGATCCCGATCAACCGATCCGCAGCGAGGTGCGCGAGAACGGCTCGCACGGCGCGCTGCGCCTCGAGCTCCGCGAGCACGGCTATGCGTGGTCGTTCGTCCCCATCGACGGCGACACGCTCCACGACGACGGAGAGGCGACGTGCCGGCGATGAAGCGGCTCGCTCTGCGCGTCACCCTCGCGCTCGTCACCACGCTCGCCGTCTGTGACGAGCGGCAGGCGCATGCCGACGAAGGATGGGACGCATCACTACGCGCCGGCTATGCCGCGCAATGGACCACCGGCGTGTCGTCGCTCGGTCTCGGCGCCGGAGCCTCCGCCGGATACGTGTTCCCGGCGCGACTCCGTCTCGAGGTGGTCGCGGTGTGGAGCGCAGGCGACACCGACGGCGCGGGCAACGGCGTGATCACGTATCGCTCCTCGTACTCCTCGCTGCGCGGCACCGCGGGGGCCGCCTACGAGATCCCGATCGGTCCGGTGCGCCTGCGTCCGGGGCTGCAGACCGGCGTGACGTTGATCTACGGCTTCACGCGCGTCGGCCCGGCGAAGATCCGCGACGCCGAGCCACGCTTCATCGTCGGTCCCGATCTCGCCGCGGTGGTGCGTCTCGGTCGGTACGACGTAGGCATTGCTACCGAAGCGTTCTTCTTGCCGAGCTGGGTGGCCGCACCGAGCGCGGGCATCTACGCGCTCACCGGCGCGACGTTCTGAGCGACCATCGGGAGCTCGTGTCGTGTGAGTCACACGACCTGAGCGCCCCTCCGGAGCTCGAGACCAGCGGCTCGGGATGCGGCGAGTCGGGCGTGGCGGGCTCCCAGCTGTAGCCGAGGATCATCTTCGCGACGAAGCCGTTGCTCCCCGCCGTGAGCCCTTCGCCGACGCCCGCGTTCAGCTCGAAGTGCTGCACGGCGAGGAGGTCGACCACCTCGTAGAGGTAGTGCGCTTGCGTGGAGATCGGCTCGAGGCCCGCGATGGG
>JAXDMI010000901.1:0-8528 GCA_034666145.1 Myxococcales bacterium
CCGCGCTCGATCGGGGAGTAGACGACGTCGACGACGCGCTCGAGGAAGGGCTTCTTCGCTCCGTGGCCGGTCGCCACCTGCGGCTTCAGCCATCGCGCCGAGAGCATGGGCGTGAGCGTGAAGCTCACGAAGAGGGACACGACGATCGCGAACGCCATCGTCAGGCCGAATCCCTTCAGAAAGCGACCGACGATCCCGCTCATGAAGGCGGACGGCACGAAGACCGCGAGGAGCGAGAGCGTCGTCGCGAGGACGGCGAGCCCGATCTCCTGGGTGGCCTCGACCGCGGCTTGGGCCGGTGTCCTCCCCTTCTCCGCGATGTGTCGGTGGATGTTCTCGAGGACCACGATCGCGTCGTCGATGACGATGCCGACGGCGAGGGCCAGCGCGAGCAGCGTCATCATGTTGAGCGTGAACCCCAGCGCGTACATGAGCGCGAACGCGCCGACGATCGAGATCGGGATGGCGATGCCCGCGATGAGCGTGCTGCGTGGACTCCCCAGGAAGAGCAGCACGACGATCGCCGCGAGGATCGCGCCGAGGACGAGGTGCTCCTTCACGGCGTCGACGCTCGTGCGGATGGTCACCGAGTTGTCGCGGACGACCGAGAGCGTCGCGCCGGGCGGCAACGAGCCCTGGACCTCGGCGAGCCGCGCCTTGACGGTATCCACCACCGCGACGGTGTTCGAGCCGGACTGCTTGCGGATGGACAGTACGACGGCACGTTGGCCGTCGTAGCTCGCATACGTGCTCTCGTCTTCCGCGCCGTCCTCGACCGTGGCCACGTCCTCGAGCCTCGTCGGGTGGTCTTCGGACTCGCGGAGGACGATGCGACGGAGCTCGTCGAGGCTCGTCACCTTGCCCTCGACGCGCAACGTGAGCTGATTCGGCCCGCGCTGGACGACGCCGCCGGGGAGACTGAAGTTCTGACTCGCGATCGCCTGCTGGACCTGCACCGCGGTCAGCTCCGCCGACTGCAGCTTCACCGGATCGATCCAGATCTTGATCTCGCGCTTCGCGCCGCCGACGATCGAGACCTGGCCTACGCCGCTGATGCTCTCGATCTGGCGGCGGACCTGCTTGTCGGCGAGCTCGGTGAGATCACGGATCGTGCCCGTCCCTCGCAGCGTGATGTAGACCACCGGCGTGGCGTCCGGATCGAACCGGCTCACGACGGGAGGATCGATGCCCTTCGGCAGGTTCGGCAGCGCGTTGCTGACGTGGTCACGCACCTCTTGCGCTGCGACGTCACCGTTCTTGTCGAGCACGAAGGAGATGACGACGACGGAGACGCCCTCACTCGACGTCGACCGCAGCTCGTCGATGCCGCTGATGGTGTTGACGGCGGCCTCGATCTTGTCGGAGATCTCGGTCTCGATCTCCTCCGGCGCTGCGCCGGGCTGCACCGTCGTGACGACGATCGCCGGCACGTCGACGTTCGGATACTTGTCGAGACCGAGCGAGAAATACGAGACACCGCCGACCACGAGGATGACGAGCATCAGCACCCACGTGAAGACGGGACGCGATACGCAGATTCTTGCGAGCCACTGCATGAGACGGCCTCACTCCACCGGCGCGCCGTCGGACATCGACGGAGACGGCTTCACGACGGCGACGTCGCCGACGGCGGCCCCTTCTTCGAGCGCGACGTCGTCGCCGGCCTCGGGTCCGAGCTTCACGATGCGCAACACGAGGCGCTTGTCCTTGACGACGTAGAGGCTCTTCTCCTGACCGGTCGTGAAGATCGCGGTCTTCGGGACCACCGGCATCGGCTGCTCGCCGGCATGCAGGTTCGCGTCGACGAACATTCCGGGAAGAAGGGCGTTGTCGGGGTTCGGCACGATCGCCTCGACGACGATGTCTCGCGTCGTCGGGCGGACCTCGCCGCCCATGAACCTGACCGTGCCGGTGAACGTCCGGTTCGGGATGGCCGGCGGCGAGAACGTGACGAGCGCCCCTTCCTTCACGTCGAGCATGCGCCGCTCCGGCACGGTCATCTTCAGTCGCAGGGGGTTGCTGACCACGAGCGCAACGACCTTCGATGTAGGTTGCACGTAATCGCCGACGCTGACGAAGCGCTCGGTGACGACGCCGGCGAACGGCGCTCGGATCGTGCCGTCGCCGACGGCGATCGACGCGCTCGAGGCGCGCGCCTGGGACACGGCGACGGCGGCGACCTGCTGCTTGCAGTTCGCCGTCTGTTTGTCGTGCTCCTGCTGCGTGATTGCGCCACGCGCGACGAGCGCGTCGTAGCGGGCGCACTCGGCCTTCGCGGCGTCGAGCTGCGTCTTCGCGCTCGTGACGCTCGCGTTCGCTTCGGCGGCGCTCGCTGCAGCAGAGCGAACGTCGAGCTGGGCCAGGAGCGCGCCTTGCTCGACCTTCTGGCCTCGCTCGACGAACGTCTTGGAGACGCGTCCCGACGAATTAGCGGTGAGCTCGGTCCGCAGCTCCGCGGTCAGCGTGCCGGTCAGCGGAACGATCCGCGGTACGGGACGCTCCACGATCGGCTTGGTCTCCACCTTCAGCGGCGTCACCGGCTTCTTGTCGGCGGTCGGGTCGGCCTCGTGACAAGCCACCGACGTGGCGACCACGAGCGCGAAGGCGAGCGTCCACGTCCTACGCCCGCGCTCTTTCACGCGCCGGCGTGTCATCGTGAGCTCTCCCCATTCCCCGTGCGCTTCGAGGCGAGGCGCAGCTGAGCGCGCGCGAACTGCAGGTTGAAGTCGGCCTGCGCTTGCGAGACGCCGGCCGAGAAGTAGTCACGCTGCGCCTGCACCACCTCGAGCTGCGTGGCGACGCCGGCCTGATAACGGTCACGGGCCAGGTCCTGTGCGAGCGCTGCTGCCTTCAGCTCGGCACGCGCCCCGCGCGCCTTCTCGATCTCCGCGCGGACCTCGTACCAGGCCTGGTAGATCGCGTCCTCGGCGGCGCGGCGCGCCTTGTCTTCACGCGCCTCCGCAGCGCTGACCGCAGCGGTCTGGGCGGCGACGTTGGGGCCGAGCGAGAAGTCCAGGCGCCAGTTCGCCGTCGCCTGCAGCGTGTAGATCATGGTGTTCCCGGTGAAGCCGCCCGCATTCGTGACGTGCTCCTGGCCGGTCGCGCTGATCGTCGGAAGCCACGCCGCACGCGTTGCGGAGCGCGTCTTCTCCGCGGCGTCGACGGCGAGCAGAGCGGGGCGCACGGCAACGAGATCGTCGCTCGGTCGTCCAAGCCAGGCATTGAGCGGCGGTTCGTCACGCAGGTCGTCTTCGCGATAGTTCTCGCGCGTGGCCGGCTCCGGCGTGAGCCGCGCGACGGACTCGAGGCTCCTCCGCGCGTTGATGACGCCCTGGTCGCCGGTCGCCACGTTCTGCTGCGCGCGCGCCAGGTCGGCCGTCGCGCGCTGGAGATCGAGCTCGCTCGCCGTTCCGAGCTCCTTGCGATCGCGCACGATGCGCAGGTTGCCGTCCGCTGCCTCGAGGCTCTTCTTCGCGGCGAAGAGGACGGCCTCGGAGCCGAGCAGCTGGTAGTACGCCTGCGTGACGTTCGATTCGACGGTCACCTGCGTGTTCGCGCGCGTCGCCGCAGCGGCCTCCTTGTTCGCCGTCGCCGCACGGCGTTGCTCCCACGCGCCGACGTTGACGATCGGGACCGTGAGCGTGAAGTACGCGTCGAGCCCGTTCAGAGGCGTGATCACGAAGGTCGGGCCACCGGGCAGGGCGAAGGCTGCCTCGTACTGGTTTCGCGTGTAGACGCCCTGCGCCGTGAACGACGGCAGGTACGCGGCGGTCGCCACGTCGCGCTGCGCGTCGCGTTGCCGCTCGATGGCGGACGCTTCCTTGTTGTCCGGGTTGTTCTGCTTCGAGCTCGCGATGAATGCTTCGAGCGGCTGGAGTGCATACGCCGGGCTCGCCACCGTCGTGCCGAGGACGGCGGCGACCACGACCCAACCCCGTCGACCCTGATTCATCGTCCCGTTCTCCTTCTTGCAAGAGCGAGCGAAGACGCCGGCGGGAGCGTGAGCATGGAGCTCCGCAAGCGTTGCGGTGGGGGTCCGCGCGGGTGTCGTTCGGATCCTGTCGTTCCCCGCCCTTCGAGGGAGCATCGCGGATGAGCGCATGCTCGAGCAATGCAGCTAGTTGCCTCAGGTGCGCTCCGAGGACGCGCACGCCGTGCACGCGTGCGGGGCCGTGCGCCATCCGTGCTAATCAGCGTCATTGGGGAATCCATGACCAACGAAGAGTCCTTGCAGCGCGACGCGCGTCTTGCGTTTCTCGAGGCCATGGTTCGCGTGGACGCCGGGATCCGCGGCGCGAACGATCTCGAGCAGATGGTGCGGAACGTGCTCGACGTGACGCAGGCGATCTTCCGCTGCGATCGCGTGGGCCTGGACCATGTGCGCGCGGACAATGCGGAGGCATTTCGCGTGCTGCTCGATTCGAGCGGGCCCGTACGGTTCGGACCCGACGAGCAACCATTGCCGACGGCAGCGAGCGTGCTCGGAGCGCGATCGGTGCTGGCGATGGCTCTTCGTCCGAAGGCGACCGCTCCTTACGTATTCGCGATCGGCCAGGATCAACCGCGCGTCTTCACGCCGTGCGAAGAGGAGCTCTTCGCCGAGATCGGCCACCGCCTGGCAGACGCGGCGTCGAACCTGCATACGCTTCGGAGTCTCCGCGAGAGCGAAGCACGGTTTGCGGAGGCCCAAGTTGTCGCTCATCTCGGTTACTGGGAGAACGACGTCGTCGCGGATCGGATCTTCTGGTCCGACGAGACGTATCGGATCCTGGGGATCGAGAGGAGCGAGCACGCGCCGAACGCTGCGGCGTTCCGCGAGCGCATCCATCCGGACGACCGCTGGATCCAAGCCGCAGCTTCGGCCCGAGCGCTCAGCGGCGAGTCGCGGTACGACCTCGTCTATCGCGTAGTTCGTCCGAACGGCGAGGTGCGCACCATCCACAGCGTCGGCGACGTGGTCAACGACGCGTCAGGACGACCCTACCGTGGGTTCGGTGTGGTCCAAGACATCACGGAACGCAGGCGCGCCGAGGAGGAGCTCGCCCTCTTTCGCTCGCTGCTCGATCACACGAAGGATGCGATCGAGATCATCGACGCCGCGACCGGTCGCTTCTTGGACGTCAACGAGAGAGCGTGCGCGGCCCACGGGTACACGCGCAACGAGTACCTGGCGCTCGGGGTTCACGACCTCGATCCGGTCGCCGCGAGAGAACCGTGGCAGAAGACCTATGACTACCTGCGTGCTCTCGGCTCCAGCGTCTTCGAGAGCGAGCACCGGCGCAAGGACGGCTCGATTTTCCCCGTCGAAGTGAACGTCACGTTCATCCGGCGCGATCGCGAATACTTCCTCGCCATCGTTCGCGACATCACGCAGCGGAAGCTCGTGGAGGAGCAGCTCCGTCAGGCCCAGAAGATGGAAGCAGTGGGACGGCTCGCCGGTGGCGTGGCTCACGACTTCAACAACCTGCTCACCGTGATCAACAGCACCGCCGAGCTGATGATGGAAGGTCTGAGCCCGGACGATCCGTCTCAAGAGCTGCTCGACGACATGCTCAGCGCGGGCATGCGCGGCGTGAGCCTCACGAGGCAGTTGCTGGCCTTCAGCCGAAAGCAGAAGCTCGAGCCGCAGGTCGTGGACCTGAACGGCCTGCTGGAGCGGCTCGTTCATCTACTGCGAAGGGTGATCGGAGAGCACATCGAGCTCCGGCTCCGACCGGGCACGCGGCTCGGTCGGGTGAAGGTCGACCCGGCGCAGTTCGAGCAGGTGATCCTCAACCTCGCCGTGAACGCTCGCGACGCGATGCCCGGCGGAGGCTCCCTCACGATCGAGACACGCGACGTGGAGATCGACGCGCGAGATGCCGCGCACCTCACGGGCGCTCGGCCGGGACGCTACGTGTGTGTGGTCGTCGAGGACTCCGGGCACGGCATCGACGAGGCGAGCAAAGCGCGCATCTTCGAGCCGTTCTTCACCACCAAGGAGCCGGGACGCGGCACCGGCCTCGGTCTCGCGATGGCCTACGGCTTCGTGAAGCAGTCCGGCGGGCACATGGAGCTGCGCAGTGAGGTCGGACACGGCGCGACGTTCCTGATCCATCTGCCGCATACCGAGGAGGCGATCGCGTCTGCCCGGCAAGCGGTCGGCTTGCATCCGGTCGGCGGCGGAACGGAGACGATCCTCCTCGTCGAGGACGAAGAGGTCGTGCGGAAGGTCGCGAAGCGCATGTTGCAGTCCCGCGGATACGAGGTGCTGGACGCATCGGACGGGCAGCATGCGGTCTCGCTCTACCGAGAGCACCAGGGCGCCGTCGACATTCTCGTGACGGATGTCGTCATGCCGCGCATGGGCGGTCGTGAGCTCGCGGAGCTGCTCGTGCTCGAGCGGCCCGAGCTCCCGGTGCTCCTCCTCTCCGGCTACACGGACAGGCCGGCCATGTCCCCTCCGTCCGAGGGCACGGCCACCTCGCGTGTCGACTTCCTACAGAAGCCGTTCCGCTCGGTCGACCTCGCTCGCAGCGTGCGTGCTCTCCTGGACGCGTGAGGCGTCTCGTTATTCGGTGTGTTCGACGTCGACGCCCTCGACGCGTTCGACCCGACGGTCGGGCACGATCCACATCAGCGCCACGATCCAGTACACGGCGAAGCCCGCCCAACGGTTGACGAACGAGAGCGCGATGGCCGCGGCGTAGAGCGCTAGGGAGATCTTCCCCTTCGCGTCTCGCCCGATCGCCTGTTTCACCGCGGAGTTTTCACCGTGGTGCCGCACGATGCAGCGGCTCAGGACGAAGTAGGTGGTGGCGGCCATGAGCAGCACGACGCCGTACGCCGCGACGGGCCAGGCCGCGAACTCGTTCTCCGCCATCCAGCCGGTGACGAACGGGATGAGCGAGAGGCAGAACAGGAGCGACGTGTTCGCCCACATGATCTTGCCGTTCACGTGCTTGGCCGCGTGAAACAGGTGGTGATGGTTGTGCCAGTAGATGGCGACGTAGACGTAGCTCAGCGCATAGCTCGCGAACTTGGGCGTGAGCTCCAGGAGCGACGCGAGCGAGCTTCCGTGCGGCGGCTTCAGCTCCAGCAGCATGACCGTGATGATCACGGCGAGCACGCCGTCGCTGAAGGCTTCGAGGCGGTTCTTGTTCATCAGTCGAGTGATGAATCCGTTCGCTCGACGACCTCGTCGGTGGGCGCGAGCGGGTGATGCTTCGGGACGGTACCGAGCTTTCCCTTTCGGAAGTCTTCGATGGTCTGCCGAATCTCGTCTTCGGTGTTCATCACGAACGGACCGTACCACGCGATCGGCTCGCGAATGGGCTGACCGCCGAGGACGAGCACTTCGAGCGCTCCGGTCCGCGTGTCTTGCTCCTTCGCAGCGTCAATCACGATCGACTCTCCAGCACCGAGGACGGCGAGCTGGCCGAGGTGGATGGGGCGGCGTTCGGCTCCGACGGTGCCGCGTCCGCCGAGGACGTACACCAGCGCGTTGTAGTCGCTCGGCCAGGGCAGCACTGCGCGAGCGCCGGGCGACAGGCTCGCGTGCACCATGGTCATCGGCGTATGCGTGATGCCGGAGCTGCGATGTCCCGCGATCGCTCCAGCGATCACGCGCACGAGCGCCCCGGTGTCAGCCGTCGTCAGCAAGGTCACGGCGTCGGCCGCGAGGTCCTGGTACTGCGGCGGGATCATCTTCTTCGCGCGCGGGAGGTTGATCCAGAGCTGCAAGCCGTGAAACCATCCGCCGGCCTTCACGACGTCGTGCGGTGGCGTCTCGATGTGGAGGATGCCCCGACCGGCGGTCATCCACTGGGTCGCGCCGTCCCGGATGACGCCGCCGCCACCGGTCGAGTCGGCGTGCGCGATCACGCCATCCATCATGTACGTGGCGGTCTCGAAGCCGCGATGCGGATGCCACGGCGTGCCCTTGGGCTCACCGGGCGCATAGTTGACCTCACCGATCTGGTCGAGGTGCACGAAGGGGTCGAGCATGCGCAGGTCGACCCCCACGAAGGCTCGTCGGACCGGAAAGCCCTCGCCTTCGTACCCCTTCGGCGCGGTGGTGAGCGAGATGACTCCACGCTCGCGCATGGAAGCGCCGAGCTCGATTCGCGGAAGCCGCGTCGTGTCGTCGATCGTGATCGCGGGCATGGGTCGTTCCTCCGCCCGAGCGAATTGCAATTCGCGCACCGCCGAGGAGCTCAGGCAGCCTGATGGCGGAGCTCGGCACCCCAGACCTGCGCTCATGCAGCTCTCTGCAGCGCGGTCCGTGACTTCACTTCATCGGGTCGAACAGCGTCCGCGCAAGCCGCAGCCCCGGACCCACGGTTGTCGGAATGTAGGAGAGTGCGCGATTGGCCACTCTCAATTCCGTAGGTCGAGCGATGAATAGGCCGCCACGCGTCACGCGAGCATAAGGCGTCCCGTCGATCTCGAGTCCGCCATGTGGGTCCACGAATGGACCGACGCCGTACCCCAGCCCGTTGAACCGATCGTGTACCCATTCCTCTTCGTTACCGATCGTGTCGTAGAGG
>JAXDMI010000902.1:0-6327 GCA_034666145.1 Myxococcales bacterium
CCGGTGAGGCACTCGGAGTGGAGCCGCGTGACCACCTTCTCGGCGCCGAGGACGTCACCGTGCACGAGCGCGATGTGCTCTTTGGCGTCGCGGTTGTTCCAGAACGCGACGATGCGGAAGCGCCCGAAGCGCGTCGGCAGATCGGCGACCGCCTCGACCTTCACGCATACCGCCTTCGGGCCGAAGCCGGGGCAATCGTGCTCCTTGTCGCGCGCCACGAGGTCATCGAGGGTCGGAACCGACGTGAGCGTGGCCGTGCAGGGCAATCCCGTCATGGCGTACAGCCTAGCAAAGAGCGAGGCGCGACGGCCCGCGCGTGTTCGTGTCCCCGCGTGTCCTCTCCAAGAGTGCGCGAGAACAGTCCGCGAGACGGTCGAGCTCAGCTCGAGCGAGGGATGCGGATCGAGATGCTGGTGCCGTGCTCCTCGGGACCGGTACGGCTCTCCACCTCGATCCGACCGCCGTGCGCCGCGACGACGTCACGCACCAGCGAGAGCGCGAGGCCTTCGGCGTGATGCGCTCCGGAGCGGCGCTCGAAGAGGTAGGGGAGCTTCTCCTTCGGGATGCCGGGTCCGTCGTCCTGGATGGCGATCGCGACCTCCTTGGTCTCGGGCACGATGTGCACGAGCACGCTGCCGCCGGCGCGCTCCGCGCTGCCACGACGAACGAAGCGCAGCGCATTGCCGACGAGCGCCGAGACCGCCCACGCGAGCTTCTCGTTGTCGACGGCGAGCCTCGGCACGTCGCCGAGTGTCTCGACGCGCAGCTCGATGTGCTGATCCTTCGCTTGCTCGATGAGCGGCGTGAGGCTCGAGCGAAGGAGCGCAGCCACGTCGGTGTCCTCGAAGCGGACACGAATGGAGTTCTGGTCTTTCTGGCTCATGCTCGCCTCCTCTCCGGACGTAGCACGATCGAAGCCGTCACGGACCGCGGTGCTCGATCGCGTCTGCGGCGCTCAGAACCAGGCCGTTGCGCCGAGCAGGACCGTCTCTTGGCTGCGTGCGTTCGGGAGGTACGGAGTCCTCGCGCTGCCGTCGCCGACGATCGAGTCGCCGGTGAAGTAGAGGAGCCCATCGGCTTGGTCGTGGCGTGCTTCGAGGCGAACCGAGATGTTGTCGTGCGGCCTGACGTCTACGGTCGCCGTGAAGGAGCTCACCCATTCGACGCCGTTCCAGAACAGCGGCGTGCTCGCATGGCCTTGCGCATCGGTCGCGAGATTCTCGTAGAAGCGATCGCCGCGCGCGACGAGGTAGAGCCAATCGGTGGCCTTCGCGCGTGCGGAGATCGCGCCGGCGTACCAGCTCGCGGTTCCGAAGCGGTTCGGCTCGAAGCCATAGTCGGCCTGCGCGGCGACCTGGAGCCAGTCCGTTGCGTGGACCTCACCGACCGCGTCGAAGTGATGACGCCAGTACTGTCCTTCGGGCACGCCCGCCGATCGTTCGATGCCGCCGAAATAGAGGAGCTGTGCCGTGACCTTGTTCGGAACGCGATACGTGACGTGCGTCTCGACGCTCTTGGCTTCGTTGTTGTCGACGACCGAGTTCCAGCCGTTGAGCACGGAGACCTCGGCCGAGACGCGATCGCCGAGCTCGTACGTGGCGCGTAGTCCCGTGTGGTAGTAGGGCAGGCCGAAAAACAGGTTCGATCGTGACCACGACCAGTGATCGTGGACGGCGAACGACTCCATGCCGATCGGCGATGCGACGATGCCGGCCTTGAGCTCGAGGCCGCGTCCGATCGCCACCTTGTACGTGACGTACGCCTCCTGGATGTACTTCCAGAGCTCGGGACCGGTCGCATTCGCGCCCTTTGCGCCCGCGAGCGTCGGCTCCACTGCGTAGTACGTCGACGCCATGCTTCCGACCTGCAGCATCAACTTGCCGCCCACCGGTCCGCTCTCGAAGTACGTGCCGAGCGCGACGTTCTGGATCGTGAACGTGTTGTGCCGGTTGTCGAAGCCCCGGTAGTTGGTGATGCCGTTCGACGGGTGGTTGAAGTTCCACTGGTAGTACGTCTCGATGTAGCCCGTCGGCGTGAGCTTCACCGGCGACGTCGACGACGGTTCGACCGGCGGAAACGGCTGCAGCGGCGTCGGATCCGGAGGCAGCGCGCTCTCGGGCGGCGCCGGCGCGGGTCCTTCATCATCGGCCGCGGCCGTCGCCGATGACAGCAGCACGACGACGAAGCACGCGAGGGATGGGAACGAGGTGAACGTAGCGAGGGCGGGGACGCGACTCATCAGGCCTTCGGCCCAGTGTAGAATGCATCCATGTCCCGCGTCGCGGGCTCAAACGCTCTCTGGTGTCAGACGAAGTTCGGGTCTTGGATGATCACGCCGTCCTGGAGGACCCCCGAAGCGGGCGGGTCCTTGATCTCGGGCTTCGGGTCGCCGGGCACGTGCGGCTCCACCGGCGGATCCTTCTCTGCGGGCTCCTTCGTGGGCGGGTCCTTCAAGGGGCCTTTGCGGATCTGCGGATCGGTCGCGGGCGGCTTGTCGTCGGTCATGGCTCGTGCTGCTAGCGAGGTCCGTGCCAAGAACGGTCACGCCTCACGCCACGCGCCACTGCCGCGCCAGCTCGAGCGTCCGTGCGTTCTCGCGGACGCGCTCGAGGAAGCTCTCCTTCCAGGCCGCGTCGTGGATCATCGCGGCGCGCTCCAGGATCCGCACCCGCGCCGTTGCAATCGCCTCGCACGCCGCCTCGTGGTCGCCGTTCGCATCGAGCGCCTCGGCAAACGTGAGGCGAACGTACGATTCGCCCTCCTCCACGCCGCCCAGCGCATCGAGGACGTTCATCGCCTCGCGCGCGGCGGGCTCCGCGCGGTCCGGCTTCGCGCCGGTGAGGCGGATACGCCCCAATACGGCGAGCGCGTAGGCACGAAGCGGCGGGGTGAGGCCGAACGCATCAATGGCAGCGACCGTCTCGCGCTCGGCGCGATCGAGCTGCCCATCCATGGAGAGGAAGAGCGCGCGATAGAGACGGGCCGCGCCCTCCATGCGGCGATCGCCCTGCGCGACGAAGGCCTCGATGGCGGCGTCCTCGCGTTGCACGGCCGCGGCGGTGTCTCCGAGGCGCGCGAGGAGCATGCCCATGTGATGCCAGCTGCTGGCGGTGACCCCCGAGAGGCCCATGCGCTCGGCCGACGAGAGCGCATCGCCGAGCGCGCGCTCCGCATCCTGGTAGGCGCCCAGCTCGATGCACGCCGCAGCAGCGCTCACGAGATACCTGCATGCTGCACGCGTATCGCCGGCCTGCTCGAAATTCGAGATGGCGACGTTGTAGAGCGAGAGCGCCGAAGCCGCGTCGCCTCCGACGTGCGCGCGATAGGCACGCGTCCGATACACGTGCGCGACCGCGAGCGGATCCTCGTCTTGACGCGCCTCGTGATGCCCGACCGGGTGCTTCCGCGAGTGCTCGTACGCGGCGTCGATGGTGCGGAGGAGGTCGTCGGACGAAGGGTAATTCCCGGCTTCCATGAGCACGCATGCAGCGCGCGTGAGCGCGACGAGATGCGGAGCCGTGAGCTGGCCAGCCGAGCTGACGTCGCACAGCTCGTCGACCGAGCGGTGCAGATCGCCTTCGTCGCCGAGACGCGCGGCCGCCTCCACCGCCTCACCGGCGGCGAGGAACCAGCGCCGGCCTCCGCGCGGAAGGAGGTTCAGCGCTTGGACCGCGCACTCCTTGGCCGCGACGTTCTCGCCGCGCCAGCGATGAGCCTCGGCCTTGCGCAGCGCGAGCCGGCCGAGCACCTCGCCCTCCGCGCCGCACGCGATTCCCGCATCGGCGCGCCGGAGACACGCCGCGAGGTCGTTTCCCTCGAGCGCCTGCGCCGCCGCGCGGCGATAGAACGTGATGGCGCGCTTTCGCTCGCCGCCGCGCTCGAGATGCTCGGCGAGCACCACCGCCTCGCTCTCGCCGACCTTCTCGAGCCATTGCGCGGCGAGCTTGTGGCCGATCGCGCGATCCTTGTCGGTGAGCATCGAGTACGCGGCCTCGGCCACGAAGGCGTGGCGAAAGACGTACTCCTGCTCGCCGCGGAACTTGGTCTCCTCGCGACGGCTCACGATCTCGCGCACGCATAGCTCGTCGAGCCACGCGGTGACGTGCGCATCGTTGTCTTCGCCGGCGAGGAGCGCGACGACGCCCCCACGCCAGAACGTCTGCCCGAAGACGCTCGCCGCGCGCAGCACGCGTCGCGCTTCGGGCTCGAGCGCCTCGAGACGCGCTTGCACCATCGTGAGCACGGTCTCGGGCAACACCATCGGCGCGAGGCTGCTCCTCGGTCGGCTGTCGCCGTTGGGCCGCAACGCCGCCTCCGTCGGAACGGCGAGGCCACGCGGCGGGACGCCGACCCACGACATCGACACCGATCGGATCAGCTCCTCGAGATAGAACGCGTTTCCGCCTGCGGTCGACACGATCTGCGAGACGACGTCGTCGGTCGTGGTCTCGCCGAGGACCTGGCGCACCAGCTTCTCGCTCGCCTTTCGCGAGAGCTCCTTGAGGCGCAGCTCCTGGACGCCGCGCTCCGCGAAGATGTCGGGGAAGAGATCCTTCACCTCGGGCCGCGCGAGCGCGAGGACCATGAGGGGCTTGTCGTGCACCGCGCGCAAGGCGGAGTCGATGAACTTCACGCTGGGGAGATCGCCCCAGTGCAGGTCTTCGAGCACGAGGACCACCGGCTGCGAGCTGCACTCCGCAAGGAGCCAGTCCTCGAACGCACGGCGCATCTGATCGCCCATCAAGATAGGGTCGTGGCGTGCCGCGCGGAGCTGCACGTCGTCCTCTTCGGGCATCGAAACGCCGAGGATCTCGGCGAGGAACTGCGTGACGCGCAGCTGATCCTTCGCGGGCACCTGACGCGAGACGCGCGCGCGGATCTTCTCGCGCTGCACGCGCGGCGGCTCACCGTCTTGAGCGCCGGCGGCGGCGCGAATGATCTGCGCGAGGAGCCCGAACGGCGAGCCGGCGCGCATGGGATCGCCGCGCGTCGTCCACACCTCGTGGGGATCGCCGCGGTGATGGAGCATGCGGAGCAGCTCGTAGCGAAGGCGTGACTTGCCGACGCCGGCGGGCGCAGTGACGAGCACCACGCGCGCCACGTCGTCGGCGACGACCTCGGCGAAGAAGCCCTCGAGCATGACGAGCTCGCGCTCGCGACCGACGCACGGCGTCGGCTTGCCGAGCAGCATGCGCCCCGCGTCGACTGCCGCTTGCTCGCCGACCAGCTCGAGACCGCCGGCGTCGCTCTTCACGGTGAAGCGCGAGTCGAGGAGACCGGCGGTCACCTCGTCGATGTGAATCGGCTGCTTTTTCCCCGACGCGAGATGCGCGACGTCGTCGTCCTGACATGCCTTGAGCATGCGGATGGCGCGATCGACGGCGTCGCCGATGGGCACGCGCTCCTCGAGCACGGCACGGCCCGTGGCGAGGACCATCGGTGCGTTCGGCGCAGCGACGCGCATGGCGAGCACGCAACGAGCCGCGCGCGTCGCCTGATCGGTGGCGCTGTGACGGCCGGGCAGCGTGACGACGATCATGCCGCTGGGCAGCGACTCGAGCTGCGCGCCGAACGGCTGGATGGCCGAGCGCAGCTTCGACGACAGGGATTTCAGGCCCTGCCACGTGCCGTCGACGATGGTCGACTCCTCCTCGCTCTCGGAGTGCGAGTGTGATGCGACGGCGACGACGCTCACGAGGCGCTGCTCGCCGCGCGTGATGACGTCGGCATGCACGCTGGTCTCACGCGTTACGAGGGTGCCGACGGCGTCGAGCGAACCGAGCGCCGCGAGCTCGGCGGCGACGACGCCGCCGTCGGTGGGCCGCTGCATCGGATCGCGTGAGAGCATGCGCGCGAGGAGATCGTCGAGCGCGGCGGGCACGTCCTTGCGGATGTCGCGCACGCGCGGCGGCGCCTCGAAGAGCATCTTCGCGAGGATGGCGATCTCGTCGTCACCGGCGAAGGCGGGAAGGCCCGTGATGCACTTGAAGAGGACGGCGCCGAGCGCGAAGACGTCGGCGCGCGCGTCGAGCTGCTTCGTGCCGCGCGCCTGCTCGGGCGCCATGTAGCCGAGCGTGCCGAGCATGACGCCCGTGTTCGTGATGGCGCTCGCGCCGAGTCCCATGCGCGCGATGCCGAAGTCGATGAGCGCGGGTCGATCGAAGTCGGTGTCGCGGAGCAGCAGGTTGCCGGGCTTGATGTCGCGATGGATGATGCCCTTCGCGTGCGCGACGGCGAGCGTCTCGGCGATGCGCGTGACCATCTTCACGCTCTCGCCCATCGTGAGACCGGTGCGCGCGAGGCGCTTGCCGAGCGTCTCGCCGACGA
>JAXDMI010000903.1:0-12356 GCA_034666145.1 Myxococcales bacterium
GAGGGCAGCGAGGCGCTGGCGGAGCCTGCCCCGCCGTCGCCATGGGCGATCTACGAGCTGCACGTCGGGACGTTCTCGCCCGAGGGCACGTTTCGCGGCGCGGAGAAGCGGCTCGACGCGATCGCAGAGCTCGGCTTCACCGCCATCGAGATCCTGCCCGTCGCCGCGTTCCCCGGCGAGCGAGGCTGGGGATACGACGGCGTCGCGCTCTACGCGCCGTACGCGCCCTATGGCGATCCCGAGGACCTGCGGGCACTCGTGCGCGCCGCCCATCGGCGCTGCCTCGCCGTCGTATTGGATGTAGTCTACAATCACTTCGGCCCCTCCGGCAACTACCTGTGGAGGTACGCGCCGGAGTACTTCACGAAGGCGATCGAGACGCCGTGGGGGCCCGCGCCGGACTTCGCGCACGAGCCGATGCGCCGTCTCGTCGTCGACAACGCGCGCTATTGGCTCGAGGAGCTCGGGTTCGACGGGCTACGCCTCGATGCCACGCATGCCATCCACGACCCGTCGGAGCGCCACGTGTTGCGGGAGATCACCGACGTCGCGCACGCGATGAAGCCGCCGCGGCGCGTGTTCTTCGAAGACGAGCGCAACGAACCCGACGTCGTGAATCGTCTCGGCGCGGACGGCGTATGGGCCGACGACTTTCATCACCAGGTGCACGTCCTGCTCACGCGCGAGCGCGACGGCTATTACTCAGCCTATGACGGGACGGTGGACGCTCTCGCGCGCGCCATCAACGAAGGATGGACGTTCACGGGGCAGCCCTTCCCGCCGTGGAAGGACAAGCCGCGCGGTCGCTCGCCGCGCGCGCAAGGCGTCCCTCCGCAGAGCCTCGTCTACTCGATCCAGAACCACGATCAGGTCGGCAATCGCGCGCTCGGGACGCGGCTCTCGCACGACGTCGACATCGATGCGTACTGCGCAGCCTCGGTTCTCTTGCTGTACTTGCCGGCCACGCCGCTCGTCTTCATGGGGCAGGAGTGGGCGGCCTCGTCGCCGTTCCTCTTCTTCAGCGATCACGAGGGCGAGCTCGCAGACGCGGTCCGCGAGGGACGGCGCGAGGAGTTCAAGACGTTCTCGGCGTTCTCCGACCCCGCGGTGCGCGACCGCATCCCCGATCCGCAGGCCAAGGGCACGTTCGAGCGATCGAAGCTGAGCTGGGACGAGCGCACCGCCGAGCCACACGCGCGCGTGCTCGCTACGTATCGCGCGATGCTCGCGTTGCGAAAGCGCGATCCCGTGCTCTCGGCGACGAGCTCGTGGGAAGACTTCGAGGCCAAGCCCCACGGTGACGTGCTCGAGGTGGTGCGGCGGAACGGTGCCTCGTCGCGGCGCCTCTTCGTGAGCTTCGGTGACCGCGACTACGTCATCGAGGACACCGCCGGCGCGCGTGTGCTCTTCGCGAGCGGACGCTACGAAGGCGATCGGCTCGGTGCGCGCAGCGCCGTCGTGCTCGCGAGCGATTGAATCGGCGCGCGTCGGTTTACAACCACGCGAGATGAACTAGCGTCGAAGCATGGCGCAACGAAGCAGCAAGCCGCGCCGCATGGGCTCCTCGGCAGAGCAGAGCCCGCGCGTCGTGGTGATCGGTGCGTCGGCGGGCGGCTTCGCGGCGTTGACCACGCTCGTGTCTCAGCTGCCGGCGAGCTTCCCCGCGGTGGTGTTCGCGGTGCTGCACATCGCTCCCGATTTCCCCGCGGAGGACTTCGCGGCGAGGCTCGACCGAGAAGGCGGGATGCACTGGAAGCTCCCGAAGCACGAGGAGCGCTTCAAGGTCGGTACCGGCTACATCGCTCCGCCCGACGTGCACATGCTGGTGAAGGAGCGCACCGTGCTCGTCACGAAGGGCGCTCACGAGAACCGTCATCGACCCGGGATCGATCCGCTGTTCCGCTCCGCGGCGGTGGCGCATGGCTCGCGCGTCGTCGGCGTGGTGTTGACCGGCATGCTCGACGACGGCACGGCGGGGCTCGAAGCGGTGGCGCGTTGCGGCGGCGTCACCGTGGTGCAGGAGCCGAGCGACGCCGCGTTTCCGGCGATGCCGCAGAGCGCCCTCGATCACGTGCGCGTCGATGAGCGCGCGACCATCGCGCACATGGGGGCGTTGCTCGATCGTCTCGTTCGCGCGCCCGTGACGAAGAGCAAGAAGCCCCCGGAAGACGTCGGCATCGAGGCGCTCATCGCGGAGCGCGTCGTCAGCGACGTCGTCGCCGCCAACGCGCTCGGCGTACAGGTCCCGTACAACTGCCCCGACTGCGGAGGCGTGCTCTGGCAGATGTCGCAGCCGAAGGTGCTGCGTTATCGCTGTCACGTCGGGCACGCCTTCACGGCGGCGTCGCTGTTCGAGACGCAATCGCGGAAGATCGAAGAGACATTGTGGATCACGCTCCGCATGCTCGAAGAGCGGCGCAACCTGGCCGGCAGCATGGCCAAGAAGACGTCGCTGAAGACCTCCGAGATGGCGGCGGCCCGGGCCCGCGAAGCCGACGTCCACATCAAGCGCATCCGCGAAATCCTCGGCACCGCCCGCTGAGACCGACGCGCGCGCGCCTCAAACGGGGCTTTGTGCCTCGCTGCGCGGGGTGCGATAGAGCACGTGACGCCGCAATGGATGACCTTCGGCGATCTTTGGATGATCGAAATCATCGGCTGCGTCACGGCGCATGCCGAGCTTTTTCATGACGCGCTGGGAGCGATCGTTGGTGGTGGTCGTCATCGAGACCACCTCCTCGAGACCGAGGTCGCCGAACGCGACGGCGAGCGATGCGCGTGCGCCTTCGGTCGCGTAGCCGTGGCCCCAGTGCGCGTGCGCGAGACGCCAGCCGATCTCGACACACGGCTGGAAGTGCGCGTCGAAGCCCGGCACCTGCAGGCCGATGAACCCGATGAAGCTCGCCGTGCCCGGGACCTCGACCGCCCACAGCGCAAAGCCGCGCTCTTCGTGGTTGCGACGAATGCGCGACGCCGAGAGATCGCTCTCGTCGGGGGTCAGCATGCTCGGGAAGTGCTCCATCACGCGCGCGTCGGCATTGAGCGCGGCGTAGGCCGGCAGATCGTCGTCGCGCCAGGCGCGGAGCAGCAGACGCGGAGTGCGGATCCGTTCGATGACGCGCGGCACGAAGCCGAGCGTACGCGAGGCTACTTCACGATGGGAAGACGCCGCGGGCCGCCGGCGAACAAGGAGCGCAGCGCGACCCGCTCGGCCTTTCCCCCGTCGACCGCCGCCTGGCGATCGCCGAGGCGCTCCTCGATAGGGCCGAGCGTCCAGCACTCGTCAGCGGTGAGCTCCTCGAGCGCGGGGCCCTCGAGGTTGAGCGGGCAGATGTCGCGGACCTCGGCGGGACCTTCGTCGTCGTGCTCGAGCCAGCGCAGCGGAAGACCCTGCGTTCGGCACACGTACGGACGGTGCGCGTAGATGCGGCACGCGCCGGCGTCGTCGAGGAATGCGCACGCACCCTCGGCATGCGCGGCGCCGTTCGCGAGCAGGTCGCCGTGATGCCGCGCAATGACGTCGGCCTCGATGGCGAAAACGGTGAGCCCGTCCGTGCAGCAATCGTTGCAACCGGAGCGGCATCGGAGGCGCGCGCCGTGGCCGGCGATGATGGGAGCGACGAGCTCGTCGATGACGCCATGGAGGCGCTCGACCCAATCGCGGGGATCATCGGAAGGATCGGACATCGGCCAACGAGCCGAGGTAGCGCGGAGATGCGACGGCGTCGAGCGGTCGGGAAAGGGAAAGCACCACGACCCCGGGGTCGGCCCACGCTACGATCGAGAGGTGCTGCGCGTCACGGTGCTCGAGCTCCCGGCCACATGGGGTGATCCACGAGCGGCGCTCGCGATGGTCGACGCCGAGCTCGAGCGCGGGCCGAAGACGGATCTCGTGCTCCTGCCCGAGGCTTCGCTGACGGGTTACGTGTCCGACGCGGGCGCGTTCGATCTCGCGCCGTTCGCCGAGCCGATCGACGGACCGACGGCGTGCGCGGTAGCGGCGCTCGCACGACGTCATCGCGTCCATCTCGTCGCGCCTCTCGTGCTGGCCGAGGGCGGACGTCATTACAACGCGATGCTCGCGTTCGATCGTGAAGGCGAGCCGGTCTTCACCTACCGGAAGCGCCACCCATGGTTTCCCGAGACGTGGGCCGCGGCCGGCGAGCTCGCGGCGCCCACCGTCGTGATCGACGACGTGCGTGTCACCATCGCGGTGTGCTTCGACGTGCACTTCCTCGGCGAGGACGCGGCGGACGCGCTCCATGCCGCGGATCTCTTGCTGTTCGCGAGCGCGTGGGTCGAAGAAGAGGACTCACGCGCTTCGATGCTCCCCGCGCTCGCGCGCCGGCATCGCATCGCGATCGCGAACGCGAACTGGGGCGCAGGCGTGGTGCGGATGGCGGGCCAGGGCGGCTCCTCGATCCTCGATGCCGGCGGACACGTCCTCGCGCACGTGGCAGAGCCGGAGCGAGTGGGGCGTTTCAGCGTCTCCTCGACGTCGCCGCGCGTCATGCGCGCGGACGCGATCGTCATGTCCGAGCGGCCCCGTCGCGGCGATCCCGAGGTCGAGCTCGCGAAATGATCGTTGTCGCCCCTCGGTGGGGCGTAGCGGCACGGTGAGTGCAACGCTCCGGCCATGGCGAACGCCTCGAAGCGCAGTCCTACGCCTCGGGTCCTCGTGACCGGAGCGGTCGGCAACGTCGGCCGTGAGGTGGTACGTGCGATTGCCGCGCGTGGTCTCGGCCTGCGCGCGGCGGACCTCTCGGTCGAGAACATCCATGCGATGCACGGCGACGACGTCGACGCAGTGGCGCTCGACTACGAGCAGCACGCCACGTTCGACCGCGCGCTCGACGGCTGCGATTCCGTGTTCCTCGTCCGGCCGCCCGCCATCGCGACGATGGAGTCGACGCTGCTGCCCTTCATCGACGTCGCCGTCGAGCGCGGCGTCAAGCACATCGTCTTCCTGTCATGCGCGGGCGCGGGGACGAACAAGCTCGTACCCCATCATGCGGTCGAGAAGCACCTCGCGGCGCGAGGGATGAATCACACGCTGCTGCGTCCCGTGTTCTTCTCGCAGAACCTCGGCGTCGCGTACCGCGAGGACATCGCCAACGAAGGCCGCCTCTTCCTGCCGGCCGGCAAGAGCCGCGTCGCGTTCGTCGACATCCGCGACATCGCCGAGCTCGCCGCGCTCGTCTTCGATGATCCGACCCCGCACAAGAACCAAGCGTACGAATGCACGGGACCGGAGGCGCTCTCCTTCGAGGAGACGGCGCGCCTGATGACCGACGTCATCCGCCGGCCCATCCGCTACGAGGCGGCGTCGATCGCGGGTTATGTCCGTCATCTCCATCTGCGTGGTCTACCGCTCGCGCAGATCGCGGTGCAGACGGTGCTGCACGTCGGACTGCGCTTCGGCCAAACGGCGAAGATCGATCCGACGCTCGAGCGCCTCCTGGGTCGGCGACCGCGCACCCTCGCAACGTACGTCCGCGAGAGCGCCGACCTCTGGGCCCCTCCTAAGCCCAGCGACCCCGTCGACGATCTCCCCCCATGGCGCCCGCCGAGCCCAACTCTCGCGTAGCAAGGCGGTCTCTCGGATCTGTGTTCAGGCGATGAGCGCGGAGTGCGGGTTCGCGCCGAACGGGCTGCCCGGGACCTTCACGGCCGCGGCGACGGCGGCCCAGAAGGCGTTCACGTCCGGCGTGCCCGCCACGAAGCGGGATTGATCCGTCACGCCGTGGCTCAGGCCCTGCTTCACGTTCTTGCCGAGGAGCACCGCGACCGTGCCGTCGCCGTGATCACCGCTGGGGAGCCGCACGAGCTCGCCCGAGATCGCCACGACCACGTTGCGCCCCGGCGTGTTGAGCATGCGATCGAGGAACGTCTTGATCGGGGCGATTCTGTTCGCTGCGCCGCCGAAGATGCCCTGACCGAGCATTTTCTGACGCGAGTAAGAGCCGTTCAGCGAGCCGCCCGAGCCGGTCTGGTGGAAGTCCCACGATGCCAGACCGAAGTCGGTGATGTTCACGACGTTGGTGCCGGCCGCGCGAATCATGAGCTCCGCGCCAGCGAGCATCGAGGCGTACGAGTCGGTGGTGGTCTTGCCGCCCAGGCCATAGGCCTTGTCGAGCTCGGCGAGCGTGACCGGCGGAGGCGCTGCCTTGTCGAGCGACGCGACGGCGGAGTCGTATGCATCGGTCAGCGGCGTGAGGCGACCCGGGTTGGTGGTGATCTCGCGCTTCGACATCTCCTCGGACGCCGCGAGTGAGGCCGCCGCGAGCCCGCGGTTCGGTGCATTGGGATCAGGCACGTCGGAGCCCGCCGCCTTGATTGCGTCGGCGAGGTTCACGATGCGCTGGATCGGAACGCCCATGAACGCCGGCTGCGCCTGGTAGGCCGGCGGGCGATCGCCGAAGTAGACCGCCTTGAACGCGGAGTCGCCGCCCATGTAATACGCGAGCTGCGTGAGGTAGCAGTTGCCGCCGTTGCGGATGATGGCGTGCTCGCCGCCGGAGTTGAGGTTCTGCGGCGTCGTGTGGAGCGCGTTACCGTGCTTGAGGCCGATGGCCGCCCAGTGGTCGTGCGCGAAGGTCGGCTTGCCCATGGCGTCGAAGGCGAACTGGCCGAAGGTGCTCGCGTCGATGTAGACGTCGCTCGTGCCGAGTCGCTTGATGTTGCTGCTCGTGACGCCGAAGGTCCCCGCCGTCAGGTACTGGTTCGCATTCCCCGAGAACAGCGCGTTGAGCCCTCCGTTGAAGAAGATGTGAACGAAGTGCGAAGGCTCGCCCGCCGCCATCGCGTTCGGAACGAGCGGCCCGAGGAAGCGCGCGCCAGCCGCGGCGCCGCCCGCAGCAGCGAAGGCCTTGAGGAGTCCGCGTCGAGAGAGCTTGGGCTGGTGGATCATGGCGGGATCTCGGTTCTAGAGAGCGTACGAGTCGACTGCGTTCAGAACGTGAGGAACTGGCTGGACGAGAGGACCGACGCGCAGACGTAGGTCCAGCGACGGCGTACGTCGGGCTCGCTCGCGAGCTTCGTCGTCGCGAGCGTGGTGCACGCGTCGATCTCCTCGGGGGCCGGCGTCTTGTTCCAGGCCTTGCGCATGAGCGTGGTGCACACCGTCGTCGCCGTCGCGTCGGTCGGCGCCGCAGCGAAGTCAGCGGCGGTCTTCGTGTACTCCCGACATCCGTCGAACGAGATGTCGAAGATGGCGTTGAGCGAGACGCCCGAGTGCTGCGCCTCGGCGAACCAGCGCGCGGGCGGCGCGTCGAACGAACCGCCCGCGTTGGCGAGGCTCACGGGCACGAGCCCGAGGACGCGCTGGTACTCACCCTGCAGGACGTCGAACGGCTTGAGCCGCGCGCGATTGACGCCGACGTTCTCGTTGACGCGCGTGGTCTCCATCTTCGAGCCGTCGAAGAGCACGTACGATCGGCCGTCGGGCTTCACGGTGCACTCGAGCGCGCCGGGCGCAGAGTTCGGATCGTTGGGGTTCGCGCCGTTGTTCGTACCGTCGGCGCCGCCGGGCACGTTGGTCCGTCCACCGCTGAGCGCGTTCGGGTCTTCGCCGCATGCCGTAGCGCCGGCGCCGAGGACGGCGAGCGTCGCGAGAAGGCTGATGTGATGAGCGAGCTTCACTGGTTTCTCCTCTTCACTTCACGCAGAACGAGGGGTCCTTCGCCACGGCGGCGACGGCGGACTGGATGGTCTTCGTGGTGGTGAGCGCATCGACGCACGCGTCGAACACCTTCGACTCGCACTGGTTCTCGCTGCGGCCGTAGAGGAACTGGAACACGTTCCGGCACTGCGCGAACTTCCACGGGTCGGAGGCGACGAGCGTATCGATGAGCTCCTTGTCGTCGTGGATGGTCTTGCCGAGCAACTGCTGTGCGCCCGCGGTGGTGGGCGTGAACTTCGGCGGGTCGCTGCCGACCACCTTCATGTCGAGGAGCTGTGCGAACTTGTCGAGCGCGTACCAATCGTCGAAGTGGCAGCTCCTGCACGCAGCGGCGGAGCGTCCGGCCGCCGTGCGAACGTCGCCGGGATTGCCGACCGACGGCGTGAGCGTGAGGCCTGTCGTGTTGGAGAGGATGCGGAACGAAGCGGAGAGCATGTAGCCCTGCGGCTCGTTGCCGGCGTAACGCCTCTTCCACGCGGGAGAGCGGAAATAGCCGACGCCGTTCGGGTCGGCAGCGACGTCCATCGACTTGCCGTCGGTGGCGGCCACGACGGAGTAGGCGCCGGTGAAGAGGTCCGACCACGGCTTGTTCTGCGAGACGACGTACTTCGCGAGGTAGTAGACGGGGTCTTCCGCCGGCGTCGCAGCGGGTCCGCCGTTGAACTGCGAGTTGATGAAGCGCGCGTAGCGATCGGCGAACTCCGGCGACGCGAGCATGCCGTCGATCGCGCTCTGCGGATTCGGGTTTGCGACGAGCGCTGCCTCGGCGCTCTTGCCCTCGAGCGCGATGGCGATCCGGATGGCGCATCGCTCGCTCGCCTCCGCGTTGTCAGCCGCGCTGCCCTCGGCATGCGCACCGCGCGTGTTGGAGAGGAGCGCTGCCGCGCCGACGAGCGTCGGGAACGCGAGAGCGACGAGGGAGATGCGCAAGCCCCTGCGCATGGGTCTGTGGCTCCGAGAGAGCATGACGGTGGCTAACGCAACGTGCGTGCCGCTGCCGACTCATACCTACATCACCGCCTTTGTGCCGTTGGAGCGGATGGCCGATCGGGATCTCGCGCGGTTGGTATGGATCCAGAAATACCCACCGCGTCTCTGCGCGGGAGACGACATCGCGCTGCTTCGCGAGGCGTTTCGTAGTGTCGATCATTGCTCGCGGGCGCTCGCGACGTGGATCGCGCATGCGCCACGCGCAGGGATTTGCCCCCGTTTTACCTGGTGATCATGGCTGAACGGCGGTGCGCCTGCGCACGAAGCCCCAGAGCGCGACGGCCGCCACGGTCGGGCCCGTGCACGCGAGGAGGATGACGGCGACGTCCAACAAATTACGTGCATGATGCACGTTGAAGGTGGCGGCCTCGAGCGCGGTCACGACCGCGTCGAGCGTGACGGTCACTGCGACGCCGATCGCCAGCCACGTACGATGACGGCGGCAAAGCACGAGAAGCGCGACGATGAGCGCGACGTCGAACGCCACCCAACCGTGCTGGACGATGGCCGACGGAAAGAAGCGGCGCGTCGGCGCGAGGGCGAGCGCCGGCGTCCACACGACGAGAAGCAACGTGAGCGCCCAGAGCAAGGCGAGGGGACCGCGAGCGATGGTGGCCAGCCCGAACCGCACGATGCTGCCGCGCGCGAACGCCGTGAGGCCGTCGAAGAGCGCGAGCCATGGTGATGCGCCGGGCGCGGCAGCGACGTGAATCGCCTCCCAGCCGTGAGGACGCAGCCTCGACTTGAAGGCATGCAGCCCGCGGAAGTCGTAGAGCGGCGTCGATAGTGCGCGCGCGATCTGGAGGCGACGAGGGAGCGGACCGGCGAGCGGCGCCAGTCCGAGTGTCAGCATGGTGCTGCCCGACTCCGCGGCGATGCGCATGGCTCGATCGACGAGGAGCTCGGCGGTGCCGTTCGGTGCATCATGCACGCGAAGGAGGTTCTCGACGAGCCAGCCGCGACGCGCGTAGATCGGGTCGGCGGCGAGGAAGCCGACCATCGCTCCGTCGACCTCGGCGACGAGGTAGAGGCGCTCCTCGGGAAGCTCGAACGGCGCGAGCTCGACGAGAAAGCCCATCGGCGCGAGCGGTCGTGCGTCGAGCCAGGCCCGCGCGAGTGCGTCGATGCTCTGGCGCGTCGCTCCGTCGGTCGCGGAAATCTCGTCGGCGGTCACGCGACGAACGACGACTCCCTTCGCGAGGGCGCGACGGATCTGGTAGCGAAGCCCGGCGTTGCCGGCGAGGACCGAGCTCCAGCGTGCGGGATCCCACCACGGCTGCTCGCCGACGCGGATGCGCGGTAGGCTCGTCCGCTCGCAGAACAGATCGCCGACCGCGAAGAAGCTCACGCGACGACGGTGTGCTGCGGCGCTGGCCACGAATGCCGCGGCGAGCGCGGGCCGAACCGCGCGCGCCGCGACGGGACCGCCGCCCGCCACCCACGCCGATCCCGTGTCCACGTATGCGACGAACCCGTCGTCCTCGAAGAAGTAGCGGTAACCCGGCGCGAGGAGCTGGAACGAGGTCACGTCGTCGCCGTGGACGCGCAGGATCGCGAGGGCCCGGCTGCGATCGTCGACCCCGGGACGGGGAACAGGGCGAGTGTCGTCGTCCGACGCCATGCTGAGCACGCGATCTAGGGTCGAGACCGTTGGAGGTCAAACCACCGCGCCAGGGCGGCGGCCGGACGGCGCGCGCACTATAGTGGTCGCGTGCCGATCTTCGGAGGCGCGTCACGCGCTGCAGTGCTCGCGCTCCGCTGTCCTCACTGCGGCGTCGCACAGGCACGAGCGCGTGAAAAGGAAGGCACTTCGTATCGCTGCCGGGAATGCCGCCGCATGTTCACGCGCGAGGAAGGCCTCGCGAAGGCGGCCGACGCAGAGCGCGCGGCGAGCGAAGCGGCGAGCGCGGCGAAGCGTCGCCGCTGACGACGCGACCCGTGACGATGTCGGGATTGCGACATCGTTGCGCTGTGCAACGTTCGACGGCGCGGGTTCGATCGCGGGTTGATCGAGCACACTCGCGTGCCACCTTGTCGTGGTGCGGGAGCAGCTCGAGAGCTTCATGATCGTCTTCGGCATCGGCTCGGCCGTCGCCATCGGCGCGAAGCGCGTGGGCATTCCGTACAACGTCGCGCTCGTCGTGATGGGCCTCGTGCTCGTCTTCGCCGACGTGCTCCCGCATGCGCCGCTCGATCCGGAGATGGTGCTCGTCGCGTTCCTCCCGGTCCTCGTCTTCGAGGCCGCGCTCTTCGCCGATGCCGACAGCCTCAAGGCAGCGCGCCGGCCCATCCTCGCGCTGGCCGCGCCGGGCGTGCTCATCTCGCTGCTGGCTTCGGCGGCGGTGGCGACGTTCGCCATTGGCTTGCCGTTCTCCATCGCGCTCCTGCTCGGCGCCCTGCTTGCCATCACCGACACGGTGAGCGTCTTGCTCGCATTCCGGAGCACGCGTGTCCCGCTTCGCCTCGCGGCCATCATGGAAGGAGAGAGCCTCTTCAACGACGGCACCGCGCTCGTGCTCGTGAGCGTCGCCACTACCGTCGTGATCACGGGGCACTTCGACATCGCGACCATCACGCGTGAGCTGCTGCTCGCCATCGGCGGCGGCCTCGCCATCGGCGCCGCGTTGGGCGCCGTCGGAGCCGTGACGCTGCAGCGCACGCCCGATCATCTGACGGGCATCCTGGCATCGACCGTGCTCGTCTTCGGCACGTCGCTCATCGCCGAGCGCGTCCATGCCTCGCCGGTGATCGCGGTCGTCGTCGCCGGCCTCGTGGTGGGGCGCGCCGCGCGACGCGCCCTCGAGCCGTCGCGCGTGATCGCGTTGCAAGGATTCTGGGAGGTGGCGGGGTTCGGGGCGAACGTCCTGCTCTTCCTGCTCGTCGGCATGCAGCTCGATGCGCGGGTCCTCGTGTCCGAAGCGCAGTCCATCTTGTTCGCCGTGCTCGCGCTCCATGCGGGGCGAGCCGTCGCGGTCTATGGCTGTTTTGCCGTGCTGCGGGCGGCGAAGCGGGATTCGGTGTCGCTCCGCTGGCAGCACGTGATGGTCTTCGGCAACATCAAGGGCGCGCTGTCGATGGCCGCGGTGCTCGCTTTGCCGGCGGGCCTCCCGCATCGCGACGAGCTCGTGGCGATCGTCTTCGGCGTGACGTTCGTGACGCTCCTCACGCAAGCGTTGCCGTTCCGCCGCGTGCTCCATCTGCTCGGCGTCGCGCTCGCCTCGGACGACCTGTTCGACTCGGCGCGCGCCAGCCTCATCGCCGCGCGACGCGGCCAGGCGGAGCTCGACGGGATGCTCACGACGGGGCTGCTCGCGCGCGGAGACCACGCCGAGCGACGTGCCGTGTTCCAGCGCATCATCATCGAGGCCGAGGCTGCGCTTCGCACCCCGGAGGCGGACGCCGCCGACGACGAGATCATCGACGCCGCGATCCTGACCGCCCAGAAGGCAGCGCTCTCCGATGCGGCGCGGCGTGGGCTCGTTGCAGGCGACACGGCGGAGCGCGCCATCTCCGCCATCGATCGCCGGCTGCTGCGCAGCGGAGTGGCGGAGAACGCGGAAGAAAGGAAGCAGACCTGATGCGCATCATCATCGCCGGCGCAGGGCGCGGCGGTCTCGGCCTCGCCGCGCACCTGCAGAAGCAGGGACACTCCGTGACGGTGCTCGATCGCGATCCGCTGACCGCG
>JAXDMI010000904.1:0-2807 GCA_034666145.1 Myxococcales bacterium
ATCGGGCTTACCGGCGATGACGGCGACGCGGTGGAGATCTATGTAGGCCGCGTCTAGCTACACGTGCACGACGTTCGCGGCACGCGAGACGTCGGCGCGGAGAGGCTCACCGAGCGCGGTGACGACCGCGCCTTCGACGGTCATGCGAGGGCCGCCGACCTGAACACGCTGCGCCGTGACGCCGAGGGTGTAGCCCTCCTTCACCATGTCGACATGCGCGTCGCGGATGACGGTGACGCCGCCCGGGCCGGGCGCGATCTGACCGCGGACGTCGGCGCTGCCGATCTTCTGCTCGCCCGCAGCGAGCCCACCGGCGTGGACGCCGACGTCGACGACAGGACGATCCATCGTGCCTTTTGCGGTAGCGACCACGCTGACGTCATCGACGGTGTTCGTGCCGTACGCGATGCCGCCGCCGACCACGTGCGCGCGCGCATCGATGGCCTTGGTACCGAGATTGGCCTGGCCCTCCGCGGTGATGACCGCGTGGCCCTTCGTGCTCGCAGAGGCCTTCGGCAGGCGAGAGAAGTCGGCGACGTTCGCGGTGAGGCGACCGTCGACGATCTGGCTCTTGCCGATGGTCGTGAGGTTCGCTTCGAAGTCCGCGGTGGCGCGGGGGTCGGCGACGTGACCGACGGCATGCGCGGTGGCCTTCGTGAAGTCGGCGTCGACGTGCACGATGGGGAGCGCCTCGCCCGCTGCCTTGCCGGGCAGCGTGTCGAGCTTCACCTCGCCCTTGATGTCGCCGCTCTTGGCGATGGTGACGTTCGCGTGCGTGTCGAAGCCCACGTCGGACACGGGCGCGCTCGGGACGATGGCATGCGCGTCGATGTGACGAACGCCGAGCTGCGCGTCGGCCTTGGTGCCGTCGCTGACGTCGACGTGTGCATCGAGATCCGCGGTGGCGCGACCGAGCGCGATGTGCGCCTTCGCGTCGACCTTGGGCAGCTCGCCGTGCGCTTCCGCGTGGAGCGTGACTTCTTCCTGGATGCCGACCTCGCCGAAGGTGGCGCGCATCCCCTGCCCGGTCGCATCGTGACCGTCGAGGATCGCGTCGATCTTCTGGCCATCCATGTGGGCCTGCAGTCCGGTGGGAATGCCGGCGATGACCCCGTCGAAGGCGGCCTCGACGCCCATGTCCTTGCCGGTGGCGGACGGCATCGTGAGATGCGCGCCGACGCGGCCCTTGGGATCGACGCCGCGCGGGAGACCGCGCGTGACGAGGTCGACGCGATCGAGATCGGCCTTCGTGAGCTTCGCGTCGTAGTGCGCGTGCGCGTGGAGCTCGTCGAGGTCGGCATCGACGGGCGGCGCGCCGGGCGCCTGACCGTGAATCCACGCGTGCTTGAGCGCGACGTTCGGCGCATCGACGCGGATGCCGCGCGCGTTCGGATCCTTCGGCTTCGCCGGCGTGGGTGTGCGCTCCGCGAACGCATTCGCGATGCGCAGCTTGCCCTCGGCGTCGCCGTCGATCGCTGCGTCGACGTTGTCGATCGACACGGCGTCGACGGGAACGACGATGTCACCCTTGCCGAAGAGGAACGAACGCGCCGATTCGAGGGCGCGAAGGCGGACGCGCGCGCCGTCGACGTAGAGCACCTGCAGGCCGGTCGGATCCTTGATGCGCACGCGCACGCCGTCGACGCCGTGAAGGCCAAGGCTACCGATGCGCTCGATGGCGACGTCGCCGGCGAACTGCGTGTGCAGGATCCCGTTCACCTGCGTCGCAACGAGGCGACGCGTCGGCGCAGCATCGAGGTGCACGACGGCCGCGGCGGCGGTCGCCGTGACGAATGTAACGGTGGTCCCGACCACCGCTCCGATGACCCCCAGGACTCGACGTGCGCGGCTTCTTCTCGTACGGGGCTCGGACTTCGCGGGCATCAGTAAGCTTCTCCGATGCCGATGTGCACTGCGATTGGGATGCCAAGGAGCCGATCAGGCTCACGCTCGTCGGGCGTAAGGCCTCCGAGCACTTGCATGCCCGGGATGCGGTATCCGACGTCCAGACGGATGGGGCCGGCCGGCGTGTCGTAGCGTCCTCCCCCACCGCACGAGAGGTGGAGGTGATCGAAGCGGAGGTTGTTCGGACGTGGCGAAACGTCACTCGAGTCGCAGAAAGCCGCTACCGATAGCGGTCCTGACACGACGTAACGAAGCTCGCCCGACAGCTCGAAGAGCGTGAAGCCGCCCGTCGGCGAGCGGCAGCGCTCGTCGACGACCAAGGCGCCGGTACTCGTGTTGCGACACTCGGCGTTGATCTGTCCGGCCTCGGTCTGTGGCGTGAGGAACGGGACGATGTCGTAAGGACCGACGCCGCGGATCGGGTAGCCGCGATTCCCGTTCGGGCCGCCCGAGAAGAAGCCGCGGAAGAACGTGAGCTGGTAGTCCTTCGTCGCGGCGGCGGGATCGGGACCGAGGTTGCCGTTCTTGGGGCCGGTCTCCACGACGTTGCCGTAGTTCGGTGCCTCGATGAGGCCGACCGTTCCGCGCGTCGCCAAGACGAGCTTCTTCTTGTAGAGCGGGATGTACCCGCGCACCTCGGGCTGGACCTTGATGTCGGTGGCGTTGCCGCCGAGACCGGCGACCTGCAGCGTGTTGCCGAGGAAGATCCCCTTCGACGGATGGATCTTGTCGTCGCGGAAATCGAACGTCGTATAGAGCTCCGGATAGGAGATCACGATCAGGCTCAGGTTCGGGTCCCTGTTGGCCACGTACGAGAACGGATACGCGATCTGATCGTTGTAGGAGAGCGAGCCAAAGAACTTCCAGATCCCGCGCTCGAGACCGATCGCATCACGGAATTC
>JAXDMI010000905.1:0-4675 GCA_034666145.1 Myxococcales bacterium
CTGGGTGCTCGCGGCCGCGCACTGCGTCGCCATCCAGCCGGTCTACGTCCTCCAGGGCAACGACTTCTCGCAGCAGACGAGCACGCTCCAGTACGACATCCTCGATTACAAAGCCGACCCTCGCTACGCCGGCCAGGTCGGCTCGCCGTACGACTTCGCAGTCCTGCGCATCCTCGGCGTCGACGCCAGCACGCCGACCATACCGCTCGTCTCCGCGAGCGACGGGCTCGCGGTCGGCACCGCTGTCGAGAGCGTCGGCTACGGACGCACGACGCTGATCGCCAGCGGCACTCCAACCACCGACAACACGCTGCGCCGTCACGTCGCGAAGAACCTCAGCCAGGTCAGCCAGTCGGCCATCGCCTACAATATGTCCACGGACGGCATCTGCCAGGGCGACAGCGGCGGGCCCGTGCTCGTCACGCAGGGCGGCGTGCAGAAGGTGGCGGGCGTGCACTCCTACGTGCAGGGCGACTGCAACGGCACCGGCGTGAGCGTTCGCGTGTCGTTCGATCTGTCCTTCATCAACGGCGAGCTCGCAAAGGCTGCGCCCGCCGACAGCTGCGATCTCTGCGGGAGGATCGCGAGCTCCGGAGACGGCACGTGCGCCGAGCTCACGAAGAGCTGCTTCACGGACAAGGACTGCAACGGCTACTACCAGTGCCTCCAGACGAGCCCGCGGAACGTCTGCCTCATGATGTTTCCGAAAGCGGAGGGGCCCTTCAACGCTGCGGCCAACTGCCAGTGCACACGCGCGTGCACCACGCAGTGCAAGGGGGCCGCCAGCTGCGCCGGCGCTCCGAAGTGCGGTTACGCGTTCCCGGCCGGAACATGTGCAGCATGCATGGAATCGGCATGCTGCGACGAGGCGCTCGCCTGCGCCGCCGACGGCACCTGCTACGTGTGCCTCAAGACGGCCGACAAGGCCGCGGAGTGCGCGACCAACGCGGCGCGCCAGAAGATGGCGACGTGCGTGGCGTCCAAGTGCCAGACGCAGTGCGCGGGAGCCGGTCCCGGAACGGGCGCCGCGCCGGCGGCCTCCGACCCCGGCGCCGACCCCGCGGCGACGGACACGCCGCCGGCATCGGGCGCTGCGCCGACCAGCACCACGACCACGTCGGGGTGCTCGGTGGCCGTCCCCGCGTCACGTACGAGCACGGCGGGCTATGCGCTCTTCGGCCTCGCGCTCGTGCTGGCCTCCGCGCGCCGTGGCGCTCGTCGCGCAGGCCGCAGCCATTCCTGAGCCAGCGGTCCTACGCCAGCGGCAGGCGGATCTCGAAGCGCGCGCCGCTGTCGGTGTCGACGTGCGCGATGCGGCCGCCGTGCGCCTCGATGAACGTACGCGCCGTCACGAGGCCGAGCCCGATGCCCATCGGCTTGGTGCTGTGGAGCGGCTCGAAGAGGTGCCCGCGCACCTGCGGGCTGATGCCCGGCCCGTCGTCGGACACCATCACCACGAGCTGATCGGCCTCGGTGTGCACGGCGACGGCGAGGTTGCCGCCGTCGGGCATGGCCTCGATCGCGTTTCGCACCAGGTTGAAGACCGCGCCGTGGATCTGATCGGCGTCGATCCGGAGGAGCGGGACCTCGGCCTCGATGCGTCGCTCGACCACCACGTTCTCGGGGACCGCGCCTGACGCGAGCACGCGCTCGACGAGCTCGACGATCGACGCGGGATGGCGATCCGGCGTGCGCACGCGCGCATAGTCGAGGAGCCCAGTGATGATCACGTTGGCATGCCGGACCTCGTCGTGGATGATGCGGATCGCGTCCTCGACGTTCGAGTGCTGCCCCGGCGACACGTGGCGCTTGAGCACGTAGGTCGCGTTCATGATCGCGGCGAGCGGATTGCGGATCTGATGCGCGACGCCGCCCGCGAGCTGTCCCAGGACAGCGAGGCGTTCCTTGCGGACCAGGTTCTCCTGGACCTCGGCGAGCTCGGCGGTGCGCAGCGCAACGCGCCGTTCGAGCTCGTCGTTGGTGACGCGCAGCGCCTCTTCCGCGCGCTTTCGCTTGGTGACGTCGCGCGCGATACCGGTCGTGCCGATCACCTCGCCGCCGTCGCCGACGATGCGCGTCTTGAATGTCTCGAACCAGCGCGTCTCGCCCTTGGCGTCGACGAGCGGCTCCTCGACGCGCTTGTGCTGGCCGGATTGCATGATCTCGTCGTCGTCGTCGCGATAGCGCTGCGCGAGATCACGAGGCCAGATGTCGAAGTCGGTGAGCCCGAGGACGTCCGCGGGGCGCTCCTTTCCAGCGGCGTTCGCGAGCGGCGTGTTGACGGCGACGAAGTGACCGTCGCGATCCTTCAGCCATGCGATGTCGGGGATGTTGTCGAGGATGGCCCGCTTCTGTCGCTCGCCTTCGAGGAGCTGGATCTGCTGCATCCTCCGCACGCTGATGTCGTGGAAGATCGTGGTGGCGCCGCGTACGTGGCCGGTCTCGTCACGCAGCGGACAGCCGCTGCAGATGAGGTGGATCCCCTCGGGCACGACCTTGTTGCGGACGAAGATCTCGACGTCATGCGACGGCTCGCCGTTCAGCGCACGCAACAACGGGAGCGCCTCGGACTCGTACGGCGTCCGCTCGTCGGGATGGAAGATGCCGTACGAGGTGCTCCAGGACGAAGGATCGTCGGACAGCTTGTCGGCGCCGACGAGACGGACCGCCGCCGAGTTGAAGTAAACGAGACGCGCCTTCTCGTCGACGATGAGCACGCCGTCACCGAGGCTCGAGAGCGCCTCGAGCGCCCAACGCCGCTGGTCGAACGCTTGCGCGTTCGAATCGGACTCCACGGGTCGCGCCGTCGACACGGGATCAGGCTACCACCGCGGACCGCCGCGCCGTCCGCCCTTGCTATCCTGCCGCCCTTGTCGCCCTTCGAATCCCTCGCCATGCATCGCCGCGCGCCGCTCGTAGCGTCGTTTGCGGTCGCGCTCGTTGCGGGGCAGTTCGCGATCCTCGACATGAATTTCCGCGGCGCTCGCACATGGCTGGCCGCGCCGGGCGCGCTCGCCGATGCGTCGGCCTCGGTCGCGCTCGTGCTTGCGCTCGTCACGGTCACGACAGTTGCGACGAGCCGTGTGCCGAGGCTCGTGCTCGCGGCGGCGGCTTCGGCCGTGCTCGTCCTGCAGATCGCGGTCTTCCGCTACTACCACGCGCCGCTCGACGTCCAGGTGCTCGCCGCAGCGCTCCATGCGCGACACGACGTGCGGCCCATCATGCTGCGCGCGCTGCCCGCGTACCTGCTGGCCGTCGCGCTCGTGACTGCGCTCGAGTACGCGCTGCTCGCGTTCTTCCATCGGGCGCTCGCGCGCTTCGAAGTGACGAGGCCACGGCGCGCGGGCAAACGCGTCCGGCTCCTGCTCACCGTCGCCGTGCTCGCTGCTCTCCTCGGCGCTGGGCCTCGTCATGCGACGCCGGAGGTCCGCGCGTTCCATGCGCTCTCTGCGCTGCGCCTGCGCCACGAGCCGGCGGCGGGGTCGGCGGGGTCGGCGGGGTCGCTGCCGCCGCTCCATGCCGAGCGAAAGCAGCTGCCGGACATCCTTTTCGTTCTCACGGAGAGCGTGCGAGCACGTGACTACCGCCCGACCGGCGCCGCACCGACCGCGCCGGAGACCGCGGCGCTGACGCGCGGGCGTGTCGACCTCGCGCAGCTGCGCGCCGTGTCGAGCTACACCGCGCTCTCGCTGTCGGCGATCCTGACGGGACGATCGCAGGAGGGGAGCCGCGACGCGATCCTCCGCTCGCCGAGCCTCTTCGACTTCGCACATGCCGCGCGCGACGCGAGCGGAGCGCGTCCGGTGGTCGCCTATTTCTCGTCGCAGTCACGCACGGTGTTCGAGACCGACGAGGTGCGCGCTGCCGTGGATCGCTTCGCCACCATCGAGACCACGCGCGGTCGTGACGTCGAGGACGATGCGGATTACGGGGATTTACCGCTGGATCGTGAGGTGGTCGACCTCTTCACGAAGACGCTTCCCGAGCTCGCTGGCCCGGCGGTGGTGATGCTCCACCTCTCGAATACGCATGCACCGTACTTCGTCGATGCCGCGCGCGCGCCGTTCACGCCATACGGCCACGTCGTGACGTGGTCGGGCATGCCCGAGCTGCTCAACGCGTATCGCGACTCGATCTACGAGCAGGACCGGACGCTCGCGCGCGGCGTGAAGGCGTTCATCGCGCATGCGGGCGCTCGGCCGTGGCTCGTGGTCTTCACGAGCGATCACGGCGAGGCCTTCGGTGAGCATGGCGCCATCCATCACGGACAGAACTTGATGGACGAGCAGGTCCACGTTCCCGCGTGGATCGCGTCCGGCAACGGCGCGCTCACGGCGAGCCAGGAGCGCGCGCTCGCGGGTCATGCCGCCCGGTTCCTCACGCACCTCGATCTGCTGCCGACGTTCCTCGACGCGCTCGGCTTGTGGGACAACTTCTCGGTGGCGGCGCATCGCGCGGTCATGCCGGGGCGGAGCCTCCTTCGTCCGTACGAGGCACGCGCGCCGATCGCGGTGACCAACTGCACCGCGATGTTCCCGTGTCCGCTCAACACGTGGGGTCTCTACGGCGACGACCGCAAGCTCGTGTCGCGTGCGTGGGACGGCGGCTGGTCCTGCATGGCGCTCGGCGATCCCGGCGGCGAAGAGCGCGAGGCCGCGCGAGACGATCCCGCCTG